>JAGVEU010000362.1 GCA_020057985.1 Calditrichota bacterium
ATATCAACTGCGCAACCCATGTCTCCTGCATTGATGGTCGAACTCACTGACCAAGCATCGAAAACTTTCAGAGATGGAAACGAGGTGCCGTCATTTTTAGTACAGGCAGGCCACGCACAGGTAAAACTAACCGCGGTTTTCTATGAACCGAAAGATCCGATTCACGCCGCGATATACTACGAACTCGGCATGAGTCGTTGGTTCAGGCTCGAAGATAAGATTATGGCCGCCGCTGACTTGGCAATCAGTCTGAAGCCAGGCGGCGAGTTATTGCGAACGGAATTGATTTATCCGGTGACTGGTGGTTCCACGCCTAATGACTTTTCTATACATAATATGTGGGGCTTGACGCGGATGCAATGTCCTGCAGCTTGGGACATTGCCACCGGCAGTTCGCAGATATTGGTTACAACCATTGACACCGGATGCCGCATACAGCACCCCGATTTGGCTGCAAATATCTATGTGAATCCCGGCGAAGACGTAAACGGAAACGGGATTTGGGACGCTGCCGATAACAATGGAATTGATGATGACGGTAACGGATTCGTGGATGATCTCGTAGGCTGGGATTTTGTATCGCATAACCCGAGCGGGAGTCAATCTGCAGCGGACGGCGAGGAGTATTCGCCGCGTGATAATTTGGTCTATCCCGACATACATGGACATGGAACGCACGTTGCCGGAACTCTTGCAGGAGTCACAAATAACAGTATTGGCGTTGCATCGGCATCTTGGAATGTCAAACAGATGCCACTGCGTGCCGGCTACGCTTGTATTATCGGGGGAAATCTTGCCAGTCGAGGTTACTGGGATGATTTCTCGGCGGCGATCCAGTACGCAGTCGATATGGGTGTGCGAATCATCAGCATTTCATTTTACGGATCAAGCGGTTGGAGCGGATTGCAGTCTGCAATTCAGTATGCACGCGCGAACGATTGTCTTGTCTTTTGTTGCGCAGGGAATGATAATTCGTCAGCGCTGCGCTACCCTGCGGCCTATCCCGAAGCCATCGCTGTGGCTAATACCGATGCTACAGATCACAGATACTCTTCATCCAGCTACGGAACGTGGATAGATCTTTGCGCTCCGGGTGTCGGCATCTGGAGTACCATGTGCAACAGCACCTATAATCCCGCTGACTATGCATCGTGGACGGGCACTTCTATGTCTACACCGAATGCGGCAGCCGTAGCCGCACTCATGATGAGCTTCAATCCCACATTGACTGACGACCAGACAGAAGGCTATCTGCGCGCAAGTTGCGACAGTATTGACGCTTTGAATCCGAGCTATGCAAGACAACTTGGTTCGGGACGAGTGAACGCTTATCGCGCGTTGCTTCTGGCTTCACCCATCTCTGTTCCAACCGGATTAGTTGTAACACTCGCTGATCCCAGTCACCTGTGCCTCAGTTGGAATCATAGCGCGAATCCGTTCTACCGGGTCTACGCAGATAGTTCGGCTTTAGGCGAGTTTGCGACCCTCGTCGCCACATCCACAGATACCACGGTCGTTCTGGATGGAGCCGAGCTGCAACATGACTTGCGGTTCTTCCAGGTGCACGGGTCTAGCCAGCCGTAGCAAGAACGTCATACGGATTTCAGTCCCGCCGATCGTGAGTGGGATGAGCTTCTGCTTCCGGGCAGCCCTGATGTTACCACCAAAGCGGTGCCGACTTGAACGTAGAAAAGGCCAGTGCAGAAATGTACCGGCCTTTTCGCAGTTGAGCACGAGGGCGAGAAGAGAAATTGAAAACTGAAAAGGAACCGCAGAGATCCTTCCAGCGGACCGTCAGGATGACAACCCGTCTGTCATCATAGACACCCACGTCTTCGCACCAATGCTGTCATCCTGAATCTCCGCGTCTTCGTGGAGCGTTCAGGATCTCTACGAGCTTGCTTTGAGCTGGGTTGAGCAAGGGGGCTGAGATTTTGACGGAGGACCGTCAGAATGACAATGCGGTGGTGCGATTTCGATTGCGTTTTTTCGCACGGAAAGATCCTTCACTTCGTTCAGGATGACAGTGAACGAAAAAAACCGCGCAGAGATCCTCTGCGCGGTTCGTATAAGCGGGTTTCTATGGTTATCGCTTTCCTAAGAGCGATTCTTCACTCTGTAGCGTGACCTTCGGCGGATCTTTGCCAATTGCACTGACCTCAAGTTGATACCCCCGTCCAAGCGGGCAGACCGTCATGGCAGCAAGCGGACCGAATCGAATCGGAGGATCACTCCAACCTCTTCCCGTCGGAAAAGCAACCGATACCGAAGGTCCAATTTCTGTTCCGGGGCATCCGGTACGCGAGGAGGTGACGAGAAACGAGTCGCTTCCGCTTGCGGAGAACATGATCCGACTCATCTCCCAAGGGATCGCTTGCCCGTTGGCTTGAATGCGCGCTGAAGAAAACTGAACGGATACGCTCGGAGTGTTGGCGCTCCTTGGCACTTCCGACTTGAAAGATGCCGCCGCAATATGATTACCCACATCCACCACAACACGCTGCCCCGGAGTGGAAACTCCGGCGAGCACAGAATCCTGCCCGTGGTAGTGGTTCACTTGAACAAGATTGAAATTGATGCTCACGGGCTGCGCAGCGGATGCAAGTGCCAAAGCAAACACGGTCAGCCAGCACAATAAGGTCTTCATGGCAACTCCTTGAGGTTTGCTGAGGTGTGTAAACTGCAACCTGTATGCCGTCTGTTATTCATGGTCGAAATTACCGTGTGTGTCCAAGCTGTCACAAATGTCGCTGCGTCAAGTTCGCAATTTGCATCAAACAGTAATGCCTTTGCGGAGTCCCGCTAACCTGTTTTGTCGAGGTTCTTTCCCAGGTCTTCGCTGTCAGCCTGCTCGGCTCCGTCGTCAGTAGAAGCGGGAGATACTGGTCCGTTTGAGATTTCCGCAAATTTCTCAAAGTCAGTTGTTGCTTCTGCTCCAAGGATCTCCGTCAATTTCTCTCCTTCAAGTACCTCCACCTCGAGCAATGTCGTTGCCATACTCTTTAGCAGATCGAAGTTCTCGCTGAGGATGTCTTTCGCTTTGGCATAGCACTCGTCAACAATCCGTTTGATCTCGCCGTCAATGAGTTCCGCGGTTTTCTCTCCATACAGGTCATCCGACGTTGCAAACGGATTATCCCGCCCCGGCTGCATGCGCTTGCGGTAAACCAGCATTCCGAGCTTTTCCGACATGCCATAATCCATGACCATCGAGCGCGCCATTCCCGTAACCGCCATCAGATCGCTGTAAGCTCCTGTGGTGATTTCGCCGAAGATCAAATCCTCGGCGGCACGACCTCCCAGCGAAGAAGTAATGCGATCGAGAATCTCCTCCTTGCTCGTCAAGTACTGATCCTCTGTCGGAAGAAATAGCGTATGCCCAAGCGTGGCCACTCCACGCGGAATAATGGACACGCGATGAATCGGCTCCATGTGTTTGAGCTTCGCTCCGACAATAGCATGACCGCACTCATGATAAGCAATTTTCTCTTTGACTTTCGGAGTCAGCACGCGACTGCGTCGCTCGATACCGGTCATTTCGCGGTCAACGGCCTCCTCAAGCTCCTTCATGCCCACTGCCTTCTTTCCGCGCCTCGCTGCGAGCAGCGCCGCCTCATTCAAGGAGTTGGCAAGATCAGCGCCGACAAAGCCCGGGGTTCGAGCCGCAATCACACGCAGATTCACGTCCGGACCAATCTTCTTCCCGGTCACATGAACCTTGAGGATTGCTTCACGCCCGTTGATGTCGGGCGTATCTACCGACACCTGACGGTCAAATCGTCCCGGACGCAGCAATGCCATATCGAGAATCTCAGGACGATTGGTGGCGGCCATGATAATCACACCCTTGCTGCTCTCAAAACCATCCATTTCCACAAGCAGAGCATTCAAGGTTTGCTCACGTTCATCATGCCCACCCCACGGATTGGCGCCACGTGCTTTGCCCAGCGCGTCCAACTCGTCAATAAACACAATACACGGAGCCTTCTGTTGCGCTTGTTGGAATAGATCACGCACGCGCGCCGCTCCGACTCCGACAAACATCTCCACAAAATCAGAGCCCGAAATGGAGAAGAACGAGACTTTCGCCTCTCCGGCCACTGCGCGAGCAAGCAGAGTTTTGCCTGTGCCCGGAGGTCCGACAAGCAGAACGCCCTTCGGAATATTCGCGCCCAATGCGCGGAACTTGGCTGGAGTTCTGAGGAATTCCACGACCTCTTTTAACTCCTCGACGGCTTCATCAATTCCTGCCACATCTTTGAATGAAACCTTAGTCGCACTCTCCATGTAAACCTTCGCGCGCGATTTGCCGAAGGACATCACTCCGCCGGCTCCGCCGCCCCCCATCCTTCGCAACAGGAAACTCCAGATAATGAAGATCAGACCGAAGGGAAGAATCCAGGCAAAGAGAAAATTCTTCCACCAATCGGTTTCCACCTTACCTTCAAATTCGATGCCCCGCGCTTCAAGCTGCTTCACCAGTTCGGGATCTTCGACTCGCGTAACTTCAAACCGTTTCTTAACCATCGTGCCCGAGGAATCAAAAATCCCCTCACCGACGATTTTGTTCGAATAAACAGAGACTTTCCGCAACTGGCTCGAAGTGGTGTCTGCCACATACTGCTTAAACTTCGAATAGGACATGGGAATGTTGCGCTCGCCTCCGAGAAAAGCCTGCGCCGCTAAAAGCACAAGCACAACAGCCACAAGGTACCAAATTGAGAAATTAAACCGTTTTCCACCGGGCGGAACGGCAGGTTTTTTGGTGGGTGTATTTGAGTCTCTTGCCAATTTAGTAATCTACTCCTCGCTGGGCAAGGATGCCTTTTTGATATGCGTGCTTAATTTCGCGCATCTCCGTTGCGGTATCAGCGCGATCTAATATTTCCTCAGGCGCTCCACGGCCTGTCAAAATCACCGATGTTTTTAGGGGACGAAGATCAAGCAATTCGAGCACTTGCTCCGTCTTAATCAAATCAAGGCCGATAGCCACAAGGATCTCATCAAGCAAGACAAGATCGTACTGCGCGGAGGCCAATCGCTCGCGGCAGAAAGCAAGCGCCTCTTGCGCTGCCTTTACATGATCTTCACGGGGAAGAGTGTCATCTATGATACCTACAAAGCCCTTGCCCATGCGGTAGAATTCCACTTCCGGTTCAAGCCGTTTGATGGACTTCAGTTCTCCGTAGCTCCAACTGCCTTTGATGAATTGCACAATCAAGCAGCGATGGCCATAGCCAACCGCCCGCAGCACAGCGCCAAGCGCCGCAGTGGTCTTGCCCTTACCATTGCCAGTATTGACAAGGACAAGGCCGCGTCGTTCTTCAGAGGTAGGTTCCACAGGATTCACGTCTATCAGTACGCCTTAGAAAATACGACGCGCTGCGCAGACTCTTTTCCTGTCAACATGCACTTGCCTTTCTCGCGCGTTCCCTCCAACGGAATCACGCGATGCGTTGCTTTCGTTTCTTCCTGCACACGCCGCTCATCTTCAGTGTTGCCAGCCCAATGCACCAAAGCAAAGCCCTCGTCAGCAGCAATGTACTCCTTGAACTCGTCGTAGGAATTGATCTCCTTGGTTGAGGTCTCCAATCTTGTCTTTGCCCGCGTAAAGAGATCCTTCTGAACCGAATCGAGAATTGTGACAATCTCTGCGGCTGCCCTGTCAAGCGGTAGGAAAACTTTCTCGCGGTTATGGCGTTTGGTCACAACCACCTGATTTTTCTCAAGGTCTTTCGGCCCAAGTTCAATACGTAGCGGGTGACCAACCAGCTCACCTTCGGCAAACTTGAAACCCGGAGTCACGTTATCCCGATCATCGAGCTTCACTCCAATACCTTGTGTTTTCAAGTCACCAATCAAGGAGTTCATTTTCGCCATGACCAGCGAGCGTTCTTCTGGCTTCCTGTAAATTGGCACCGCAAAGACCGGCCAGGTGGCAAGTTTCGGAGGAACAATCACGCCGTCATCGTCACTGTGCGTCATGATGAGCGCACCGACCAGCCGCGTCGAGACGCCCCACGACGTTGCCCACACGTACTCAAGTTGATTCTGCTCATTCTGGAAAGTGACATCGAACGCTTTGGCAAAATTCTGCCCGAGAAAATGCGAAGTCCCCGCTTGCAGAGCTTTTTTATCCTGCATCATCGCTTCGATACAGTAGGTGCGCACGGCTCCCGGAAATCTCTGACCTTCGCTCTTCTCACCGTGAATCACGGGCATGGCCATAAAATCTTCGGCAAAGGTCTTATACACGTGCAACATGCGCATCGCTTCTTCGTCCGCTTCTTGCGAGGTCGCGTGTGCAGTGTGACCTTCCTGCCAGAGGAACTCCGCCGTGCGCAAAAACAGCCGCGTGCGCATCTCCCACCGAAAGATATTCGCCCATTGATTGATAAGCAGCGGCAGATCCCGGTAGCTCTGTATCCAATTCTTGTACATCGCCCAGATGATCGTCTCCGACGTCGGACGCAATATCAGCGGCTCTTCGAGCTTGCCCTTCAGATGCAATTTGTGGTCATCTTCATGAAGCTCAAGACCTGAATGCGTCACCACCGCGCACTCCAGCGCAAATCCCTTGACGTGCTCCGCTTCTTTTTCTAAGAAGCTCTGCGGAATCAGCGTGGGGAAGTACGCATTGACGTGACCGGTATCTTTGAACATTCGGTCGAGCGCATGTTGAATCTCCTCCCAAATGGCATAACCGTTCGGGCGGATAACCATGCAGCCTTTGACGGGTGAATAGTCGGCGAGTTTCGCTTCGCGGACAACATCAACATACCATTCGGAGTAATCTTTATCGCGCGGAGTAATGTTCTTGGCCATGTAGTTGCTTAAGTCGTGATGAGTTGTGAAATGAGTTACTGGGTTGCAAGATAGGTGATGGCAGCGGCCCCAACGACACTGCCGATCAGACCAAAGGTCTTGTGTGCATTCTTCCATCCTGCCCGATAGCCGTTTTTGTAGCCGCTATTATACTCTTCCTCAGCCATGATCGAGGGCTTAGCCGGACGACGCGGCTCAACTGCCCACGGCAGCCAGCAAGTCACCACGGGCAGTCCAAGAAAAAACCAACCAATCTTGCCGGAATTCGCATCGCCTCGTTCGACTCCCTCGTTCCAGCCCTGTTCATAGAGTCCCATGACACGCGGTGGCGCTGTCTTCGTGTCCAACTGACTAACTTGCGCCAGTTCTGGAAGCGGGCTGTATTTCCAATCAGCGCCGTAGGCCAGCGAGCAGATCGAAAGGGCAAGAACCAATGCAATAAGTGGGTAAGCAGTTTTCATGATAAGATCTCCTTTGTTTCACGAAGTATCTATTGGTAATATACAGAAGACTTGCCACTTTCGCAAGCCTTGTCCGGTCTATTCTTGGAAAACGCGCATCAAGCTTGTAGTATCAAGTCGTGCGCCTTCAGATGAGCTTGTTCTTCAAGCCACCGCTCGGCATCTATCGCGGCCATGCATCCTGCTCCGGCTGCGGTAACTGCTTGGCGATAACGGTGGTCATGCACATCGCCCGCCACGAAGACTCCGGGAATATCGGTATAGGAAGAATCGGGCTTGTGCAAGAGGTATCCACTCTCATCCATGGACAAAATGTCACTTACGATCTTCGTGTTCGGCTCGTGTCCAATTGCGACAAAGAAGCCATCGCACGGAATATCGCTGAGCGCGCCGGTCTTGACGTTCTTTACTCTCGCTCCGGTCACTCGCTGACCTTTGCCGTCATCGAGAATCTCCGTAACCACACTGTCATAGACAACTTCAATCTTGGGATTGCTCAGAACCCGTTCCTGCATAATCTTGGAAGCGCGGAACTCCCTGCGACGGTGAATCAAAATCACCTTGGAAGCGTGATGCGTCAGATAGTTCGCTTCTTCCATTGCGGTATCCCCACCGCCGACGACGGTGACCACTTTGCCGCGAAAAAAGAATCCATCGCAAGTTGCACACGCAGAGACACCCTTGCCCTGCAGTTTCTTTTCAGACTCCAATCCGATCCACTTGGCTGTTGCGCCCGAAGCAATAATCACCGCCTCGGCAAGCTGATACTCTTCCGAGCCAAGATTCACCCGAAATGGCCGTGAAGTAACATCGAGCGACACCACCTCATCTTCTACATAAGTTGTGTCAAACCGCTCAGCCTGCTTGCGAAACAACTCCATCAATTCCGGCCCTTGAATACCATCGGGAAAACCGGGATAATTCTCGACGTCTGAAGTAATCATGAGCTGTCCCCCCGGTTGAAGGCCATCTATCACCACCGGCTTCAGATTCGCCCGCCCCGCGTAAATCGCAGCCGTCAATCCTGCCGGCCCCGAGCCAATGATCACTACCTTATGCACACGTTCACTGTCCACTTTGATCCTCTATAATACAAAACTACTCTTCAGAATAGCCGTTAAACGTAACTCCTCTTTCGTTTTCTCCCGCTTGTGACGGTTTTCACGTCCGCACGGAGACACATGCACTCAAACCTAAGATAAGAAAGTTTTCCGCCTTTGGCAAAACGTGCTGCTATGCCTGCGTCGTGCCAAGCCAGCAGCGCGAAAAAAACCGATCGAATGCCTCTCCATCGCCCTCCAAGAAACGTCCATCAGGATAACTAAGTATTTGTTTTTACAAGTATTTTGAAACTCAGATGGGTTTACAAAATGTAAAGTGAGGGTTGCTTCCATGCGAAAAGAGTCACGAAATGTCGGCAAAGCGAGAATCAGTATTTACTTATTGTATGTATTGTTAACTATATACCTAATTTATGTCAATCATCTGAAACTATTGTTTAGTTTTTAGTTGACTTTTCGGCTTTTGGAGTGTATATTTTATAAGCAGAAGACACCATGGATAACATTGACCGCAAACTACTCGAACTCCTCACTCGAAACGGACGGATGACCCAAGCGGCATTGTCTGCTGAGGTCGGGCTTTCTCGTCCTTCGGTCATTGAGCGAATCCGCAAGCTCGAAGAAGCCGGGATCATTCAAGGATACATCGCTCATCTCGACCGCAGGAAACTCGGCAAAACCATCTGTGCTTTTGTTGCGCTTCGCTTCCGCAGTGGAACCATCTCCGAAGAAGAAGAAGCCGCAATTCGATCCTTGGCTGAAGACACCGATATTCTCGAATGCCATAAGGTCGCCGGTGAGGAATCTGCTATTCTCAAAATCGTGACTTCATCCATCGAGACCCTTGAGGATGTTCTCACAAGGATCCGCAATCTCGAAGTCATTGCCTCCACGAAAACAATGGTTGTCTTATCTACATATTTTGAAAAACCCGGCGTTCAGATTTAAGCACGGG
>JAGVEU010000378.1 GCA_020057985.1 Calditrichota bacterium
AACCAAAAAACGTGCAGATTAAATCTTGACATTCTGAGAATTTTGTGTTACTGTATAAGCAGGCTTGGAGGGCGAATCATAACCTGATATTCATATCCTTTTGCCCACCGAAACCTTTGATATTATTCGTGATAGAAAATATTCACCTCATTCACAAAGGAGCACTGTCATGCACACATTTGTCCATGTTGAAATCCCGACCCTGAACACAGAGAAGGCTGCGAAGTTCTACGGCGGCCTATTTGGCTGGAAAACGGAGGCCATGCCGGGAATGGACTACCTGATGATCTCAACAGCCGATGGTCAGATGATCGGCGGAATCACCCCCGCTGAGAACTTCCCACACAACGACTCGTATATCAACTACATCGAGGTCGCAGACATCGAGCAGACTCTGAAAAAGGCCGTGAGCCTTGGCGGAACGGCTGCCATGTCCAAGACACCGCTGCCGCCACCGAACGGATTCATTGGCAAAGTGATAAGCCCCGATGGGTATTGCATAGGACTCTGGTCCAAGGAATAGTCCCTGATGCTCGTTAGACCTCTTGAGTCCCGCTCGCTTTTCATGGCGGGTGATGGCACTGAACTCCGCGAGATCCTCAAAGCTGACACGGAATCGCTTGACTTGCGCTACAGTCTTGCTCATGCGCGGCTTGAAGCGGGCAAGGTTTCAATTCTGCACGAACTGAAGAGTAGCGAAGTCTACTACATCCTCGCGGGAAAAGGGAGAATGGAGATTGATAGCGAGTCCCGCTTGGTTGGGACTGGAGATACGATCTATATTCCTCCGGGTGGCCGACAGCGAATCGAATCGCTTGGTCCCGAGATACTCGAATTTTTGTGTATCGTGGATCCGGCATGGCGCGCTGAGGATGAGAAGGTTATTGCATCGAGTTGAGAGCCTCGTGGTAACACTCGAGAGTGTGTTTGTCAAAGCAGACGAAGATCACCTTCTCAAGTTGGGTGTTTTGCTTAAGAAACTCGATCACTTCCTGCACGGCGATTCTTGAGGCTTGCTCGACGGGATAACCGTAGACTCCCGTGCTGATCGAGGGAAAAGCGATGCTGCGGATACTGTGTGCAACTGCAAGGGACAGGCTGTTGCGATAGCAGTTGGCAAGCAGTTGCGGTTCATCGTTCTTTCCGCCTTGCCAGACTGGGCCGACGGTGTGAATCACGTATTTGGCAGGCAGCTTGTAGCCGCCCGTGATTCGTACTTCGCCAGTCGGACAGCCGCTGAGTGCGCGGCACTCTTTGAGAAGATCCGATCCGGCGCCGCGATGAATGGCTCCATCCACGCCACCTCCACCGAGCAAGGAGGAGTTGGCGGCGTTGACGATGGCATCAACTTTCTGCTCGGTGATGTCGCCGAGAATGAGCTGGATTCGGTGGGGCATGGGTACTATGAAACTATGTTATATCGTAAGAGCTACGAGCGGGAGGGTTGCGGAAGAGCTACCCTCCCCTATCGCCATTCTAAGTATCATATACTCCGCCGAGCAGGGTCATCCGCACCGAGTCTCATCGCATTCGTGCACCCAGACCCTGCCGAAATCCGGAGCGATCGTTACGGCAGGGTCTCAGTTCGGATGCGCTCTCGAACTCGGAACTTCATGACCCTGCTCGGCGGTCAAATCACCTTTATTATGTCGAGCCAAGTGGATCAAGTACAGGAGACGATGACTATGCAAAGAAAGATGATCGGGTTGTTTCTGGGGTTGAGTGTTGTGCTGATTGTTGCTGCGCCATCTGCAACATGGGCATTGAACAGTGTGCGTGTGGCATCGGGTCTGTCGCGACCTGTTTTTGTGACCGCTCCGCCGGGTGACACTGCGCGGGTTTTCATAATCGAGCAGAGAAGCGGTTCAACCGGCCGCATTCGGATTCTGCGTCAGGGCGTGTTGCTTGCAAGGCCGTTCTTATCGGTTGCAAATGTCTCCACAGGGGGCGAGCAGGGTTTGCTGGGACTTGCTTTTCATCCGGACTATGCATCAAACGGCAGGTTCTACATCAACTATACAAATGCGGCGGGTCACACGAAGATTGTCCGGTATCAGGTCTCCAGCACTGATGCGGACAGCGCCAATCCTGCCAGCGCCGATACGGTGATGACGATCTCACAGCCGTATTCCAATCATAACGGCGGAATGCTTGCGCTTGGTCCCGATGGCTATTTGTATATCGGGATGGGCGACGGAGGCTCAGGTGGCAACCCTGAAAACCGAGCGCAAAGTGATACTACTCTGCTGGGAAAGATGTTGCGTATAGATGTGAACGTGCCGTCAGGGTATGCCGTTCCACCTGATAATCCCTTCGTGGGATTGCCGCCACGTGATGAGATCTGGGCAAAGGGTATGCGCAATCCGTGGCGATTCAGTTTTGACCGTTTGACCGGAGATCTCTACATCGGCGACGTCGGTCAGAATCTTTGGGAGGAAGTTGATTATCAACCCGCAAGCAGTCAAGGAGGCGAAAACTACGGCTGGCGCATCATGGAGGGAAACCACTGCTATAATCCTCCGAACAACTGCGATACCACCGGACTCAGGCGAGCCGTTCATGAATACGGTCACGGGCTTGGATGCTCAATAAGCGGCGGGTACGTTTATCGAGGATGCGCGATTCCTTCTCTCCGAGGGACTTATTTCTTTGCCGATTACTGCACGAATCACATTTGGTCATTCCGCTACAATGGCTCAGACACAAGCGAATTTCAGGAACGCACCAACGATCTTGCTCCCGGCGGCGGTCTTTCGATCGGCAGCATTTCGTCCTTCGGTGAAGATGCGGACGGCGAACTCTACATCACGGATCTAAGCGGTGGTGAGGTTTTCAAGATTGTCCCGGACTCGCTAACGGACTGCAATCACAACGGAATTTCGGACGGTTGTGACATCGCACATGGCGCCAGTCCGGATGTCAACTCAAACGGCATTCCCGACGAATGCGAGTGCGCAAACGACGTGGTTGGCAATCTGGTTAGCAATGGGTCTGCGAATGACGTCGTTCTCCACTGGACACGCAATGGGAACGGAATGGAAACTTATCGAGTTTACCGCAGCCAAATACCGGATGATACTTTTCCAAGCGCGAATTGGCTGCTCATCGCATCCGGATTGCCCTCTGTATCAGGACCCAATGCCATGGCCTATTCAGATGCGAATGTGATCGACGCTAACGAAAAGTACTTTTATCTTGTTACTTCTGTCTGTCCATAACACGACCTCGTGATACTGTGTGATCACAAAAATTAATCAACCGGCGCCAAGTTTGCCGCATCGCAAACCTACCCAAGCAAAGAAGACTCCCGTATCAGGAGTCTTCAAAGACCACTCGTGTGTCATGCAGAGTGACTGCACACTCGTCAATACGGAAGTCCGAGTAAGAAATATGAGAACTCGGAGCTGCCCGAGCGCATCTGCTTACTTGACGCGGGGATGCCGGCCGCGCTTTCCGCGACGGCCATCGGTCACGGGAGTTGTGGGTTCCGGCCTTTCCTCGGTGATTTCGATCATGTTCTTCTGCACCCAATCTTGAAGCGCTTCCTGCGTGAACTTGATCTGTCCACCGAGACGGAAATGAGGAACGCCCCATCGCTTGTAACCATTGCGGAGGGCTGCTGGGGTCTTGCCAAGGAACTTGGCGGCTTGTTGGACATTGAGAATAACCATTTGCTCACTTTTCCTTTCACTGATTTATTACGCTGCTCGCCGATTCCGGCGAGTTACGGCGACTTACTGCCACTGCTATCATTTATACAATTGAGGAACCTATAAGTTCCTAAAGGCACAAAGATAATAAATGAGGAGTCAATATCAAGGAAAATTTCACCTTTTTTCGGGTTCTGCTGGTTGAAATGTTCTGAATACCCTTGTTTCCCTAACCCAAGGTGTTTAATAAATTGAGGTTCCATATTGTAAAAGCCTCTCTTCTTGGCGAAAATTCGTGGGTGATTATTGCCGAAATCGCACTGGTTGCCATCATTTTCTTCTATCTGTATTTCAAGAAACGAACGGCCTCACCGCAAACGAGAGGAATGTTGCAAAGAATTGAGGTCAGATTGGCTAATCAAACATTGTCCCCGATAGAGATCCGAATTGAGTCTAACCGGCCCACTCAGCTTCTGATTCACCGTCTTGATCGCGAACCGGATGATGAACTCTTTGAAATAGAGGATCTCGATATCTACGAACTACTCCCCGCCCTGCATACGACAATTATCTCATTTCAGGCGGACAAACGCGGAAAGTTCAAGATGGTGCTGGCGGGGCAACGGGAAGCAGGTGTGATTATTGTAATATAGAGCCTTGTCCGAGTCTGACCTTTGAAAATTATGCGGGATTCTCGCTTGCACTCCACGAGAATTTGTATTATATTGCGGATTGACAGAAGCATCGGATTCTAATCCTTTGCTTTTGCTGTATTTACCCTTTTCTGGGGGATCGTCTAATTGGCAGGACATCAGACTCTGGATCTGAGAGTCGGGGTTCGAGTCCCTGTCCCCCAGCAAGCAATATACAAAGCCAGCCATGAACGGGCTGGCTTTTGCTTTTCTGTCCTACCTATTATGCGCGAGAGTGTTAACCATGTAGTGATGGCAGTGCATCCATGTTGCCGTTGATTCGATAGTAGGCAAAGAGGGCGATCGA
>JAGVEU010000296.1 GCA_020057985.1 Calditrichota bacterium
ATTCGATCGAACTGCCGTTCACACGGGAAGTCAGCTTCCATTCTTCATCCCGCTCCACGGCGCGCATGAAGGCGTTATTGAGGCGCACGGAGTTATTGGAATTCTGGCCGGAGACCGTTTGATAGGCCTTGTGATTCCAATCGGTGTCGTAGGTCTCGAACTTGAGAGCGGTGATTCCCTGCGAAGCAAGTTGCAGCGCGCGTTGAATGTAGGCTTCGGGGATCATGGCCTGACGAGCCGCACGAATTGCTTTGCGCAGGTTGTCGTTCAGGTGAGGATCAAGACGGTGTTTGCTGTCGAGGGCAGGGTTGTCGGTGGCCTTAAGAATGGCATTGAGATTTTTCTCGCAGAGTTTGGAGCCGGCCACAAGACTTGCCACTTTTTGCTCCTCCACGACCTTCCAGTTGATAAACTCTTCAATGTCAGGATGGTCAATGTCGAGGCAGACCATTTTGGCCGCACGGCGCGTGGTTCCGCCGGACTTGATGGCACCCGCCGCGCGGTCACCGATGCGCAAGAAACTCATGAGTCCCGAACTGACGCCACCGCCGCTGAGCAGTTCGCTCTCGCCGCGAATTTTGGAGAAATTGGTGCCGGTGCCTGAGCCGTACTTAAACAGTCTGGCCTCGCGCACCCAGAGATCCATGATGCCGCCTTCATTCACCAGATCATCTTCGACGGACTGAATGAAACAGGCGTGGGGTTGAGGACGCTGATAGGCGCTGTTAGAATGCTCCAATTCGCCGGATGCGGGATTGACGAAGTAGTGACCCTGTGGTTGACCTTGAATGGCATAGGCCCAATGCAGTCCGGTATTAAACCACTGCGGGCTATTGGGAGCAGCCATTTGATTGGCGAGCATAAAGCGCATTTCATCGAAATAGACTTTGGCATCCTGCTCGCTATCGAAATAGCCGTTTTTCCATCCCCAATAGGTCCAGCAACCGGCCAGACGGCGAAAAACCTGTCGGCTGTCGCGTTCGCCGCCAAATCGGCTGTCATCGGGCAGTTTGTCGAGGACTTCCCAATCCGGTTCCTGACGGCGCAACCATTCGGGAACTCCTTCCTCCCAAACTGGCCGAGTGGCAGCGGGTACACCCGCTTTGCGGAGGTATTTTTGCGCGAGGACATCAACCGCCACTTGAGACCAGAAATCGGGAGCCATGATTTCACGGCCCTCGAAGAGCACTTTCCCGTCAGGCCCCGTCAAACGTGAGGTCCAAGGGATAAACTTCATATCCTCAAATACTTCGGGGTAGTCTCGAGTGAAACGACGTTCAAATTTCAAGTGTATTCTCCCTTTATTTTCGTGAGTCAGCAGGCGACTCTTGGTTTGTTGTCATGCAGGTTGTGGCGAAAGGCAAGGTTTGGATTCATTTCTGGAGAGAGAAGTGCCTCCATGCGCAACTTCCCCTCCGAGGTTGAGCAAGTACAATGGGTTAGCAATATTAAGCGCAGCCTCTTCGAGCCACAGGATTATGAGGTCAACTCGTCGGCGACCACAAGATGTAGTGTCCGAGCCCTTGGGCGGATAATATAGTGCACTCAATTTTCCAAAGCAAGCACAATATCAAGAATCTTCAAAATGATAATCTTCTTTGCTATTTGCGTAAAAACAGTAGGTTGGGATTTCTTGGACATGCTTAGCCTTTGTTATATAATGAGTTAGTTACTGCACAAGCTCCGTGCCGTGATAAAGTGAGAGAAATGCTCGGCTTGGGCGGAAGTATGTTCGTAGTTTCACAATCTGTTCATACTGGCACCTCTGTTGCAGAGGCCTCCGATCCCGCAAGTGCCTCCTTTTGACTACAGGAATGAGAAGTCGTGAATGAGTGCTTGACAAACTGAGCGGAAAGTGGTATATTCTGAGCCTTTGTTTAGTGGGGGTCCGATCCCCTTAACCCAAGACCCTCTTTTGTTATGGCTTATTTTAAGAAACCAAAACGCACAGAATCTACACGACCGCGGGTTCGCTATACCGGACCACGCAAGCCCTCATATCTTGAGGAGCACCAGATTGCCTACGTGGACTACAAGGATGTCAAGGTCTTGCAGCGATTTACTTCGCCGCAGGGACGCATTCTTCCTCGGCGAGTCACGCGACTGACCAATATCCAGCAGCACGCCGTTACTGCAGCCATCAAACGCGCGCGGCATTTGGCTCTGATCCCTTACGTCACCGATCAGGAGGCTTACTGATGTCACGAGTTTGTCCGATTACGGGTCGCGGACGGCACAAGGCTCACAGCGTTAGTCATGCGAATAATAAGACGCGCCGTTGGCAATATCCCAATTTGCGCAATAAGCGGATTTTCGATCCTGACAGTGGACAATGGGTCTGCCTTCGAGTCAGCGCGCGCGGAATCAAGACGATCATGAAGAACGGTTTGCCCAAGGAATTGCGGGCCGAAGTCAAAGCGGTAGCGAAGGCAGGAGTCTGAGATGGCCAAGAAATCAAAAGAGGGACGCATCATTGTGATTCTTGAGTGCACGGAAGCCCGCAAGGAGGGCAAGACTCCGTCGCGCTACAACACCATGAAGAACCGCCGCAATGATCCTGAGCGTCTCGAACTGAAGAAGTATAACCCGTTCCTCAAGCGCTACACGATTCATCGCGAAGTGCGCTGAGCAGTTCACAGAGAAGTTTTCAAGCCCCGAGTCGTTTCGATTCGGGGCTTTTTTATGAGCGCTCGTCTGCTGCGATGTCGGCTGCTTGCAGCCGACACGGTCCGAGCTTTGTCAACAGTCTGGGGGCGGTCAGCAATGACCGCCTCGTTTCTTTTCCAGCATTTTCGCACTCTTTGTCTGAGTATGCCTCTCTAACACACATAAAAGACGAGTAGGTACAGAACGATTTTCTGTAAGTGCCCGTCTGTCGGGCACTTGCATGTGAACTTTGTACCGCATAATATTTCTTGAAGAAGAATCTCCTGTTGACAATCAGCAAAAAAAGTGATAGAATATAGTGAACGGTCAAGGCTTCCCGAATCTCGCGCGCGGGGTATGACCTTCCTTCCGATTCTCCCTCATCGCCCCTCCCCTGATTCCTGCTTGCTGTCTTGACGTAGTAGCGCCGTTCGCGGTGTCGGCCTGCTTGCAGCCGACCCGTGACTTATACTCTTTCTCAAAAGTAATCCGCCATTGAGCAGGTCTGCTTGACTCATTGTAGGTTCTCTTGACCGCCGAGCAGGGTTAAGGTCCTCCGCAACCCTGCCGAAATCTTGCGCTTTCAAACTCAGATTCCGATCTGCTTGCGAGCGATTAAGTTCCCATGATGCTGAAATTGCTCGAGTTGCGGTCTCAGATTTCGGCAGGGTTGCGGAGGACCTTAACCCTGCTCGGCGGCCAAAGACTGCTCATTGGCGGATTATTTTCGGGAAACAGTATATAATGGAGCTTTATATCCTCGAGATTTGTCAGAGTGGGAGTGGTGTACATGCTCTCACTTTTAGTTGATCTCTGTTGCTGAACCTTCTTGTATATATACAAGAAGGCTCAGCAACAGTAACAGTCTAACTCTTAGTTGTGTGTCGCATTAGTATATATACTAATGCGACAGTCCTACCGTGTCCCTCTTGTATATCTTAAGTTGCTTTTTTTACTTGACATAGACATAATAAATGCATATATTTTACCTCATGAGACTGGAAACTGAGGTACTTTTTATACACAACACAATCGGACAATGCGCAAACGATACTCAGAAAATACTGCTAAAGCACGATCTCTCTTTGAGAAACATCACGGCTTTATTAGAACACGGGATGCACTTAAGAACGGCATTTACCCACGGACCTTATACAGAATGCGAGATTCAGGCCTAATCGAACAAGTAGCTCGAGGCATCTATAGACTCAAAGGTAATCCTCAAGCTATTGATGTTGATTTCGGAACTCTCGCGCTGAAAGTCCCTACAGGTGTCGTGTGCCTCATCACAGCCCTTTATTACCACGGAATGACGACTCAGATTCCTCGATTCATTGACATGGCAATAGAGCGAAACACGAAGCCACCGCGAATTGATTATCCGCCAGTCCGATTTTATCGCCTCTCGAAACACCTCTTCAACGTAGGAGTTGAGACAAAGGAGATTGGCGGTGTGAAAATTCGCATCTATGATCCAGAGAAGACTCTAATTGACTGCTTCCGCTATCGGAGGAGAATCGGGATAGATGTTGTCATCGAAGCTCTGAAGGCATACCGCTCGCAAAAGCATATTGACGTGGCCCAACTGCTCAAATACGCGCGTGTATTCAGAATCGAAGACACACTTAACCCCTATCTGGAGTCCATCCTATGAGTTCAAACGCTAAGAACATCGAAGCATCCGTCAGAGCGAGGCTCGAAAACGCTGCACGAACGCGAAACCAAGCATTCCAGGAAATACTTCAATACTATGGGATGGAGCGATTTCTTTACCGACTCTCCCTTTCACCTCACAAAGACAAATTCATCCTCAAAGGCGCGCTTGTGTTTAACGTGTGGGGAGTGGCGGAGAATCGCTCAACGCGGGACATTGATTTTCTGGGACGAACCAGCAATCAAACCGATCGAGTAGCCGAAATCTTCCGTGAAATCTGCGACCAACCCGTGGAGCATGATGGAATAGTGTTTGATCCAGACAATGTGCAAGGAGAAGAAATTGTTGAAGGCGCTGACTACTCTGGAGTTCGAATAACATTCAGCGGCCTCCTCGGCAAGGCTAAAATACCCATTCAAGTTGATATCGGCTTCAGTGATGTTGTTCATCCGGAACCGATTGTTGTTGACTACCCTGTAATTCTGGGGGCAAAGGCGCTCAGACTAACCGCATACACAATGGAAAGTGCCATTGCGGAAAAATTAGAAGCCATGACAAAACTGAATTTGCTCAATAGCCGACTTAAGGACTTCTACGACATCTGGGCACTCTCACGTCAATTTCAATTTCGAGCTGAAGCACTACGCGAAGCGGTTGCACTGACTTTTCGTACACGGGGCACTAAAGTGAATACGCAAATGGTCGCACTGCAGAAAGAGTTTTTCGACAACAACGACAAGCTCATTCAATGGGAAGCGTTTAGCCGGAGAAATCCGTCATTAGTCATTCCACCGTTACATCAGGTGATGAGAGTGTTAACCATGTAGTGATGGCAGTGCATCCATGTTGCCGTTGATTCGATAGTAGGCAAAGAGGGCGATCGA
>JAGVEU010000505.1 GCA_020057985.1 Calditrichota bacterium
AACCATCGGCAGTTTGCGGAAGCACTTGTGAGAGCGGGATATCCAAAGGGAATCAAGGCGCTTGAAAGGCTGGATCCAACTCGCAAGAGCGTCTACGAGTCCATCGCGCCACAAGGTGGGAACAACAAGTAAATAGAATATAGCCATTTCCTCGCGGTTTGTCAAGAGCCTTTCCTGACCCATAGGCCGGTCATTATATACAGTTTATTGCTGTTTGTTGCTACAATGCATTATGTTTTTATAATAAGAATGCGCGTATGTTTCTGATGATTGCCAAATATATGCTTGCAGCTCATTTTTTATCTGATTATCTTCTGATGAGACTCCGCTAAGTTTCTAAAATCGCTCCTCGTTCCTGCCCGTTTCTTCCTCTCTTCCAACCTTCTGACAGGTCAAATATTTGCATCGTTCCAGAGGTCGTCTGCCTTGACTATCGAGAGGCACGCATTTAATCTGTGGGTCTAAATTCCTAAGGACTTGTTTTATAAAATCGAACGCAATTTATAAAACCAATTTTATCGTTGTTTACAGGCGGAAAATGCCTTATATTTAATAGACTTAGACTACAGGTTTTGAACAACAAATTGGGACTGAACATGACGCACAAACTACAGCGCACTGCATCCTTGCTTCGTTTCTCGAAAGCAACTGTAATTCTTTTGTTCTTAATAACTTCCCTTCTCTTTTCCGCACCTTCAAGGGATCATCTACAGAACCTCCCGGCAAACTTCAATCAGCTATCTGGTCCTGATGCCGTCGTAAACATGCCGTTCACAGTATTAGATCCTAATCCGAATGCGGTACGGATTCAGTTTGGCACTCCTCCCCTCGACTTAGGCACAGAGATCAGAACTGGAATAGAATACGAGACCATTCGACTTTCCGGAGAAGGCGCTACCATAGATCCGGGCTATCCTGATCTACCTCGGGTCACACGGCTCATTATAATTGCCAACACCGGCAATGTAGCGCTAAATGTCACTCAACAAAGCTATGCGGTTCGCCAATCTGCGTTTCCGCCAGCGCCGATGCAACCACTCGCAGGCGATGACGACGCACCTCAGAACGGCTTTGTTGCTCCCGATCCGGAAATATACTCCTCTGATGGCTGGTATCCCCCTGTGATTGCTGAGATTTCGGAGCCTGCGGTAATGCGCGACGTACGCTTTGTGATCGTAACAACCTACCCTGTTCAAATCAATCCGGTTACCGGAGAGATGCGCGTCTATAACAACATCGAGGTTGCTATTGACAATATCGGCGGAACAGGAACGAATGAGATCCATATCACTCCGCAATCGCTAACCCCCGGCTTCAAGAAACTATATTCTGTCTTCGAGAATTTTCATGGAAGTTCCCTCGATGAGTTGCCAGTGGTGCCCGGCAAACAGATTATCATTTGCGACAATGATGCGACAGTTATTACTGAGGTGCAGAGGTTGGTTACTTGGCGCCGCAAAAAGGGAATTGATGCCTCGTACACGACCTTGACTACCATCGGCGGCAACGATGCGACTCTTATCCGCACATATATCAGCAACCAGTATACTGCAAGCAATGGCCAACTCGAGTTTGTCACTCTCGTTGGTGATCCGAATGCTAACTCTCCCTACAATATTGTTACGCAAGGCTCACAACTTGATAACTACTATGGCGCATTTAGCGGAGGTCCAAATCCGGATCCGGTTCCTGACTTAGCCGTTGGGCGAATTCCTGCCACCAACAGTTCTCAATTGAATGCAATTATTACCAAAACCATTCAGTACGAGTCAGATCCCTACACCGCAGATCCCACATGGTTCACGCGCGGCTGGTGTGCTGCTCACACAAGCATGGTCGCCTCGAATCCTTCCACGAAGCAGTATACCCGCCAGATCATGCTCCAGCATGGTCTGAGTACGGTAGACTTTACGGTTTTTTCCGGTGGCATTGTCACCACGACTTTGGAGACATACATCAACGCCGGTGTGTGCGTCTTCAACGATCGTCTATCATGGCTTGGCGAGTTCGATAGCGGACAACTTAGCGGCCTCGCCAATGGCAGAAAACTTCCGTTCGTCATGGTCGTGACTTGCGAGACGGGTACATTTCAAAGCTACGCTTCGCTGTCCGAAGAGTGGGTGCGGTTGGGAACAGCCGCGGCACCTCGCGGAGCAATTGGTTGCGTTGGAATGGCAGGCTCCGGGACTCATGTGCCCTACAATAACATCGTAGATGCGGGCATGATGTTCGGATTCTTTGTCCAGGACATCGAAGAACAAGGCACAGCAGTTATCTCCGGAAAACTCCAGCTCTACAAAAACTATTGGGACTACGGCCATTCGGGAGACGTTCAGAACTTCAGCTATTGGACAAACTTGCAAGGAGATCCGGGCGTTGCTGTCTGGCGACATTTCCCTCTCACTCCTGCCATTGCGAGACCGGCGACAATCAATCGCAATACTGACAATGTAACAATCGGCGTTTTACAAGGTGGTAATCCTGTTGCGGACGCACTCGTGTGTTTGCTCAAAGGAACTGAAACTTTTTCGCGCGGCTACACGGATGCAACTGGAAACATCAATCTGTCTGTGTCCACTCCGACCGTAGGCTATATGTATCTGACAATCACGAAGAGTAACCTGAAAACAATTCTCGACTCGATTCAAATTGTCAATGCCTCCGCCTCGCTATCATTCTTCAGTAACACCGTAGATGACGACAACACGGGCGGAACCAGCGGTGATGGCAACGGAGTTCTCAATCCGGGAGAGACAATAGACCTAAATCCACAATTACAGAATAGTGGCACGAGCAGCGCCGTTACGGGGATTTCAGGAACTCTGACTGCCAGCCTGCCGGGAATTCAGATTATCAGCGGGACACAAACCTATCCCGACATCGCTGTCGGCGCCAACGCTGCTCCGGCATCACCCTTCAGAATTCACGTCGGTGCAGTGTACAATAACGAGCCGATCGCGTTCTTCCTGACAACGACATCATCGGCGGGAACACCGGTGATTCGCGTGAACCTGACTCCCATCGCTGGAAATGTGGCGTTTGTCAGCAGTGCATTCCTTGATGGAAACTCAAGACTTGATCCCGGCGAGACAGGTGACCTCACAGTAACCTTCAACAATAGTGGCTCCCGCGCCCTGCCAACAGCCATCGGAATTCTGCGATCCCTCGACAGCCATGTTACGGTCAATGACTCAGTCGGCGCTTATGGAACAGTGAACAGCGGGTCGAATGGCGTGAATACCTCTGATCACTTCAATGTCACGGCAAGCAGCCAGACTGTGAGCGGCTATCAAGCAACCATGCAGCTTGTCATCAGCGACGCCAACGGTTTCCGTGATAGTACAAACTTCGTACAAACTGTGGGATTGAGTGTTTCGACAACTCCGACCGGTCCCGACGCCTATGGCTACTATGCCTATGATAACACTGAGACTCAGCCTGCAAACACTGCGTCCAACTATGTTTGGGTTGAGATTGCCCCAGGACTCAGCGGCCCCGGCACTTCCTTGGGCTTTACGGACGGCTCTGAGGATGCCGATCAATCTGCTGTGCGAACGCTGCCATTTACCTTTGTCTATTATGGGCGGTCTTTCACTCAGGTGACGATTTGTTCCAATGGCTGGTTGGCCTTCGGCAGTCAAACGAACATTGATTTCAGAAACTATCGTATCGGTTCTCCAATCGGTCCGACAGATCAAGTCTGCGCCTATTGGGATGACTTGATTGTTACAGGGATCGCCAGCGGCGGAGTCTATATATGGAATGATGCGGCTGCGCATCGCTACGTCGTAGAATGGCGAACCCGCACTCTCTGGACAGGAGTGGACGAGGTATTTCAGGTCATCCTGTTTGACCCTGCCGTCTATGTCTCCCCGACCGGCGATGGGAAGATCCTGATACAGTACCAAACTCTGACACCGAGCGCCAACTCCGGTTCCAACGACAATGCCTGGGCGACAGTAGGAATTCAGAACGCTGACCATTCGATTGGACTTGAATATAGCTACTGGAACACCTATCCCACCAGCGCAGCAACGCTCACAAACAATCGCTCAGTCATGTATACGACAGATGTTGCAGGACGAGTCCCGACAGCGCTTACTCTGGTCTCGCCCATCGGCGGTGAGATCTGGTATCAACACACGAATGCAACCGTGAATTGGTTTGGGGGAGACGATCAGTCTGGAATCCTCGTGCAGCTCTCCCGAAATGGCACAGGAGGGCCGTGGGAGACTGTAATAGCCTCAACTCCGAATGACGGATCTCACACGTTTACTGCAACCGGACCGATTTCAACCAATTGCCGGATTCGCATCGCTGAGGTAAGCGACCCTGCTCATGCGGATACTTCATCGGCAAGTTTCACGATCTCGGCAATGCAGCTCCTCACTCCAAACGGAGGTGAGACACTGCTAAGAGACAGCACAGCGACGATAACTTGGATTGGCGCAGATCCCGCAGCCAACATCCTCATCGAACTCTCTCGCCATGGATTGACAGGGCCATGGGAGACCATAATCGCATCCACGCCTAACGATGGCTCGCACACATTTGTAGCTACCAGCCCGCTTTCTGCGTCGTGCCGTATACGTGTCACATCGCTGAGTGATGCAACGGACACGGACGTATCCGACAACGATTTCTCGATTGCTGCTGTTCAAACTGTGCTGTTCGAGAACTTTGAATCTGGCGGCGCCGGCTGGACACATTCATCTGCCGGCGGTTCCTGGGTGGACAACTGGCATATCTCAACGGAACGATCTCTCAGTAGCTCGCATTCCTATAAGTGCGGTGATACGGGACCCGGTGATTATGCTGACTTAAACGATGCCAGACTCGTCTGCCCCGTCATCAGCAATCTGCCGGAAAGCGCTACCCTTTCATTCTACTATCAGATCCAGGCTGAAATCTCGGGAACGTATTCCGACTCGGCTTACGATGGGGGTGTTCTCGAGATTTCTGTAAATGGCGGCGAGTTCGCTCAAGTAACTCCCACTTCAGGATATAACAGGACTTTTCGTACTGTTGCCGGTGGCGGCAATCCATTCACAGGTCCGATGCCGGGAGTTCCGTGCTCTTCAGACAGCATCAC
>JAGVEU010000092.1 GCA_020057985.1 Calditrichota bacterium
CCCTAACATCGAAAACTCCAGTTGAGGCCTTTCCCCTTCTACGCATCAACCCTAAAAAAAGACTCAACTAATAAAGGGGGTTGTCGGCCAAACTTCTAGGCAGCACCGTCCTCGGTGCTGCTCCGCGAACCGATGGAATCCGTGATCGCAACCTACTTTCGGGAAGAACCATAAATTGTCCTTGAATACACTCGCCCCCCTTGCCACCCCACGAAGTGGGAGGGGATATCTCCCTTTCCTCCACTTCGTGGGGGAAATACAAAGGGGGCAAGAAATGAGAAGACAGGCACAACCGCTGTTCTTGTTTCGAGATTGTTCATAAAAACGTGAGTCTTCACCAAGTCAATCGCACCCCCGCAATCTCAACCACTGGAGACAACATGAGACCCGCTTACTTTGGTATCTTCATCATGCTCTTCGTGAGCATCGCTGTCTGCGCCCATGCCGCGCAGCTTGAACCCTCCTTCGATCGCTTCCTCGATCAGGCTTCTCCCGACACTCATCTAAGCGTAATTGTCATCCTCCCAAGTCCGCGAGATATTCAGGCTCTCGATCAAGTCCTGCACCATCGCCGAGCGCCGCTTGCTGAGCGCAAACGCACGGTAATCGCAGCGCTCAGAGCCAATGCGGAGGAAACGCAGGGTTATGTCATCGAGCGGCTCAACCAATGGAAATCTTCGGGTCAGGTGGACGGTTATACGGCTTATTGGATTGAGAATCTGATCGTGGTCAAAGGAGCCGTCCGAATCATCAACGAACTCAAGAGTGATCCTGCGGTCTCATCCGTCGAGCCAAACTTTTCCGCTCGCTTGATGGAACCTGTTGTACGCGGGCCGATCCGGGCAGTCCATTTTAGTAATCTCGACGAAGAGCAGACTACTCCCGGCCAGAATGCTACAGGAGCAACTCGTGTCAATCGGGAACTGGGGATCACGGGACAAGGTGTCCTTGTTGCCAATTGCGACACTGGAGTGGATTGGGATCATCCTGCGTTTGGGACACGATTCCGCGGGAGACATGCGCCCATGACTCAATGCTGGCTGGATTTGATTGGCAACAGTCCTTCACCGTACGATGGAGCAGGACACGGCTCGCATGTTATGGGAACCATCTGTGGTCGGGAGATTCAATCTGATGGCGATACCATAACCGTCGGCGCTGCTCCCAATGCCGAGTTCATCTGCACAAATCCGGTGGCTCAGAATTTGGGGCCAGGATTGAACAACGATGTCATCACGGCTTACCAGTGGTTTGTAGATCCGGACGGTGATCCCAATACATTGGAGGATGATCCGGATGTCATTCAGAACTCGTGGGGCGTTTATAGCTGGTATCCCGACTATGGTGAGTGCTATTCCTTCTGGAACACGGTGATTGTCAATTGCGAGGCGACCGGCACGATTGTGATCTGGTCTGCCGGCAACGACGGGACTGCGGCAGGAACAATGGGAATTCCGCCTGTTTTCGCGTTCACACCGACGCAGATTTTCTCTGTAGGAGCCATAGACGCCACCAACTTCCCAGCGCCGTTTCCCATCGCCTTTTTTTCAAGCTGCGGTCCTTCTGACTGCCCGCCCAATGTCGGCGCTATCAAACCGGAAGTCGTTGCCCCCGGAGTGGACGTACTTTCAGTGCTTGCCAATAGTACCGGCTACACACAGGATTTTTCCGGCACAAGCATGTCCGGGCCGCATGTGGCGGGTGTGGCTGCACTCATGCGCGAAGCCTGCCCCGATTGTGACCCGCAGACTATCAAAGAACTCATGCTGGAAACGGCGACTGACGAAGGATATCCACCGGCAGGGGAAGACAATACTTTCGGGGCCGGACTTGTCAATGCTTATGATGCCGTACTCGCGGCACTGGCTCAAGGACTTTCGGGTTTTGTGGACGGCTTCATCACAGACGGTAATCAAGCGCCGCTATCCGGAGTACGTGTGCGAGCGCTCGATGCCCATCCGTTTGCCAACTCCAATGCCAACGGCTACTATATGCTTCGAGCGGCAGAAGGGACTCACACGATAGAATACTCGAAATTCGGGTATGCAACCGTCATCGTTCCGGATGTGCAGACCTTTGAGCTTGATACAACGCATGTCAATGTCACTCTGTCGTCTATGCCGACTGGTGTGCTTCAAGGATTGGTGCAGATGCAGAGCGGAGTTCCAATCGCCAATGCCACCGTGCTAATTCTCAGCACACCGCTTGATACATTCCTGACAGACAGTGAAGGAAACTTTACAGTCACGCTTCCTTCAGACACTTATCAAGTGCACGCTGAGTTCATTCTGAATTTCCCGGAGCCGGGTATCTACTCGACGGACACCGTTCTTTTTGTGAATGCAGGTGATACAACCCACGTGGTTATCACAGTGACGGTGCCATTTATTGAGCCCACAGCTCCGGATGCTTACGGCTATCGTGCGTATGACCGCTATGATCGCGGCTATCCAGCGCCCCATGAGTGGGTGGAGTTGGATCCGGCGCAAGGCGGTCTCGGCACTCCGTTTGACTATTCGCATCATGACTCCTCCGTGTTTCTCGCTACTCCGTTTCCGTTGATGTTCTACGGGACTCCCTACGACTCGATGACCGTGAATAACAATGGCTGGCTGTTGCCGGGAGTTCATCATGGAGCAGGGCGGATCAACTATTGGATTCCGTTTGTTGTGGACGAAGAACCGGGAATCATTGCACCCTATTGGGATGACTTCCGCAGAGGAATAGATGCACAGCAATGGTACTGGTACGATGCGAACAGCGGTCTGTGGATACTCGAATTCGTGAACCAACAGCTTGCTTCGCCGAGCACGAATCTACTGAGTTGGCAGGTGCACTTCCTGAATCCGTCTGCTCATCCAACGGTGACAGGAGACGGCGATATTATTTTTGTGTATCGCCGCATTGAATACGTATTGAACTGCACAGTGGGAATCGAGAATCCGGCTGAGACTACAGGAATTCAGATTCTGTATAACACCAACATGAATGCAAACTCGTTTCCGATTGACTCCACGGCAGCGATTCGCTTTACTACCGGGCCGCTGGGTGGAGGAAGTATCGCTTCAAGAACGCCTGCGCCAAAGGAGTTCTCACTCGAGCAGAACTATCCGAATCCCTTCAACTCAACAACACGCATCCGGCTTGCCATTCCTGAAGCAGGCCATGCCCAACTCCGAATCTATGATATCAATGGCCGACTCGTGCGCACACTGCAAACGGGAATGATCGCGCCCGGCAACCACGAATTCACCTGGGACAGCCGCGATGAAACTGGCTCGCAAATAGCCTCGGGAGTTTATTTCTGCCGCTTTGCCGCAGAGCGCTATGCGAGCACTAGAAAGATGCTGTTCGTGAAATAGGAGCCTGCTCCTGAGCTTCTTTGTGCTGAGCGGTAAGCGAATGGCTAATCTCCCCCTACTTCAGCACACTACTGTCTAAATGTAGTGGGTTGATTATAGAGGGTTTAGGTTTGGAATTGGTAGGTGCCATGCAGGACATCTTTCAGCGTCACGCGATCAAACAG
>JAGVEU010000032.1 GCA_020057985.1 Calditrichota bacterium
GTCAACAAAGCCACCCAAGCATGACATCAGTGAGAACTACTGGAATCCGACTCTGTCCTATGCATTGCTGTATCCAAGCAGCGTCTCCTGTCTGTCATCCTGGACACCCGCGTCTTCGCGGGGCGTTCAGGATCTCTTTGTTCCATTTGTGAAGGTACTTGCCGAACCACCTATCAGAATGAAAAAGATGCTCTCGAAGGTTTAATAAATTGACACCAAAATTGTAAAACGTGCAATAGTGAATCGTAAGAAACTTTTCACTTGACTTTCCCAAAATAAACTGGTATAGTATAGCGGTTCCTATCTCCCCCCGTTTACGGGAGATAAAGGGGGGTTGACGGAAAGATGAGCGCCGAGCAGGGTTAAGGCTTCCGCAACCCTGCCGAAATCCTTTGTCGGATTGTTTTCGTGAGCACCATTAATTCCAACTTACTTTCCGAAACACCATGATTTCTTAGTTGAGGCGGGTCATGAACGCAACTGAACAGAAACACCATTCTGCAAGTTCTGAAAAACTATTGAGTAAGCAAACGGATTTGAGCCTTTCCGCACAGGGATGCGGTGGGCCACAAAACGCGGCGGCGGGTGATCTCACTCGTCGCTTTTTTATTGGGTGATGTATGAATAATGTTTTCAAGATGTTAGCGGTGGTTTGTAAGTCACTGAGTTCGCCGACAGTGCATTTTGATTCCACTGGCTTGAATAAATCACGGAGGACAACATGAGAACGGGTTACCTGATGATGTGGGCCGTAGTACTGGTGCTGATAGGAGTATGGAATGTTGGGCGGGCGCAGGACAGTCTTGGGATGCGGCAACTGAGTGCGCTCGATTATTGGCCGGGTGCGGACGACATTCAAATGGTTGGTGACTTGGCATACGTCTCGGGCGGTCCTTCAGGGCTTCACATCATGAATCTCTCGGATCCCGCGCATCCTGTGGAAATTGGACGCTACACATGGTATCAGTGGGATGCAGGGGCTGGAATCTACGTGGCGGATAATCGCGCCTATGTTTGCTTGCCTGAGAGAGGAATTGTGCTGGATGTCTCGGATCCGACACATCCGGTGACGCTTGGCCAGTGGGAGGGTAGTCTGTCCGACATCACCTTAGTCCACGGAAATATTGCCATCGCGGAATCGGAGGAAAGCTATCCTTATGTGTTGGATATCTCCGATCCTGCCAATGTACATGAGATTGGCAGATTCACGGATATTGTCGGGCCGATGGATGCGTTGGGGATGGCTGGCGAATACTTGTGTATGAAGGGCTGGCCGGGCGGGGTGATCATCTACGATATCAGCAATCCGGCTCAGCCGCAAAGGGTAGCCTCCTGTGATACGATTCTGCAGGCACGCTATGGTACACTCACGGGGAATTACGCCTACATCGCAACTTACTTTAATGGGCTGCACATCATAGACCTGACAAATCCCTTGCAGCCCGTGTTGGTGGCCACCTGTGACTCCCTATGTTATGATGTAACGGTGACGGGCACTCATGCTGTTGTGTCGTCAATTGGCCTGAACGTCTGGGATGTTGCCGATCCGGCTTATCCGGTCTTTGAGGGCACTTTGGTAAGGCCAGCGTGGTCAAACGGCTTCGGGAGAGTCTCAGGATCAGGAAGTACCGTTTGCGTCGAAAACTGGGGAGCCAAAGTTGTGAAGGTTGTGGACATCTCGAACCCTGCGGCACCAGCGATAGTCGGTGAATTCGGAAACTACGGGATCTTAGGACGGATGGCAATCAGTGGAACGAATGGATACTTGGCGGACTCCCGGATTGGACTTCGCATAATAAACCTTGCGGATCAGGCACATGTCATTGAGCTCGCGAACATGTCTGGACATTCCTGTGCTGCATGGAACGTCGCCATCGCAGGAAATTATGCATATTTGGCGGAAGGTCCGTGCGGTGTGCTTGTTGCAGATGTCAGCAATCCGGCGCAGCCCGAATCTCTTCGGTGTGTGCGGCCTACACAATTCCCTAATGTGGTCAGGGTCTTGACCGATGGGAATTACGCGTATGTCTTCAATACAGGGAGTTTCGGAGGACCGTCTTACATCCATACCTTCAGTTTAGCTAATCCCGAAGTTCCGCAGTGGGTGGATTCATTGGCCATTTTCCCTTTGGATGAATGGGGCGACTTCGATGTGACCGTATCGAACGGCTACCTTTACCTTGTCCAAGGATGGAATAATTTTAGTGTGTTCAGCCTTGCCAATCCGACTGCACCGCTGTTAGTCGGTTCATGCGGCCTGCCTCACCTTATCGGAGCATGGGCGCGTGGACTGGCTATCGCTGGAAATTATGCGTATGTAGCGAATTGTCATGGAGGAGTTGTGATTGTTAACATTAGTAATCCCACTTCTCCCGGAGTGGTTACTCAGATGGGCGACTACAGCTGGACGGTAGCGGCTAGGGGAAACACGCTGTTTACTGATGATCTATCCCGAATAACTGTCATGGATATGACTGACCCGACGAACCCTACGACAGTGGGGTATTACTCGACGGATGAGCAGTTGGTGGATATGGAGATTCAAGGGCAAAATCTTTTCACAACGAGCATAAGTCAGTTCCGGGTCTATCAATGTGATGCGCTTCCTCCCGATGCTTCATCACAGTCCGAAATCGCTCTGCATGAGTTCGCCTTACATCCCTGCTATCCCAACCCGTTCAATCCCAGCACCGTTATCCGCTTTTCCCTGCCGAAAAGGGGACACGCAAAGTTGACCGTCTATGACGTCACTGGAAGACAAGTTAAGGTGTTGGCGGACGGGATTCTCAAGGGAGGTGAGCATTCCGTCACCTTTGATGGTACCGCAACATCGACAGGTGTTTACTTTGCGCGGCTGGAAGCAGGAAAGAACGCACGGATGCAAAAGATGATGCTCTTGAAGTAGAAGGATGAAGGCGGAAGGATGAAGGATGAAAGGATAATCCGAAATCCTGAAGGAAGAATGCAGAATATTGTCCCTCGTGAGCGGGACACATGCAGACATATGCCGCCGCGAGTAGCTTGGTATGAAGGAACCAAACGCACTCTGGACAGCCTTCGCGTCGCGCCCTGTTGTAGCAAAGCAACTCTTTGAATATCAGCCTTGTGCTGTATGAACGGATAATTTGAACCTTAAATTTGGAGAACGAAAATGAACGAACATTTTTCAAAGCTGCTTCATGTAACCCTGTTAATCATGTTGCAGGTCGGCATCTTCTTGCCGATGTCTATGGCATGCACTTTTGTGGGTTATGTGGGACATCCAAATTTCATTCCCGGACTATATGCGATAGTCAGGAATCATCTGCCAGTGACAGCTCGCGCTGATTGGGGCTTGGGAGGCTATGCGGGCTGGAGTGTAACTTCGTATGGCAGTAATCCCGTAGGCCCCGTGAATGTATGGCGCGTCAGCGACACAAGATTCCCTGTGGACTCCGCAATCACTTATCCCCCGACGTGGCCAGTAAGCACATTTTACCACGATCCTGTTAACAACACCGGTGTATGTGACATCGCCGAAGCTGCTGAGCCTACGGTGATGATTGCGCATGTGCGAGAATCCGGCAACCTTTACTGGCATCCAAATCCCCATCCTTTTATCTATAACAATATATTCGGGAAAAGCTGGGCATTCATTCACAATGGGATAGTGGATACAGATCCCTTGCAAAGACGAATGGCAGCAGGATTCTGCGCGCTGCCCATCTTTCATCAGCGGAAATACGCGGGCTACCTAAATACAAGCTTCAGCATAGATTCCGAATGGCTTGGAATGATGCTAATGAAGTATTTGCTGGTGCAGAGTAACTATTACTGGGACGCAAGCGGCCTCCCCTCTAACGATCCCCCCGCTCCCGGCAACGTCTCGGTCTCATCGCTTGAAGATTGGGCAATTCGCAGAGTCGCACAAGTCATTGACATCGTCGGTGTCAACACCAGCATCAACGGTATTCTGACTGATGGAACTCGACTCTCGGTAATTTCAAAAGCAGATAACTACTTTCCCCATACGGTCTCGTTTTGGAATCTCTTTCCAAGCGGGGTCAGCTTGATTACCAGCGCGGATACACCCGACAACTTCACTGAGATGAATCATAATCCTGGCGAGGTCATGCACACGAACGGGACGGCGAGCGGCTATGAACCACCACACGGAATGCCGGGGACTCTGTTGGATCCACAGGAGCTGCGGATTAACGCGCGAGGGCATTCTGCCGGCAATCAAACTGAACCGGCCATCTCCGTTGACCCTGACAGTGGCAGTTTTGTGGCAGTGTGGGTGTCTAACAATGTGGTCGTGGCGCGTTGGTACAACCAAATGGGATTCGCGGAAGGCAACGAGTTTGTCGTATCAGACGCAGGTAGCAATGTGAAGAGAGGTTCCCCAGCAGTTGCCCACAGCGTAGATGGCCAGACAATCACAGTAGTTTGGGTCCAAGCCGATCAGCCGAGCACTCCGGAAACTCAGACATTCGGTTTCACGGAGCTTGAACGACGTACGTTTACCTGGGATCATCAAACTCATTCCTGGACTCCCGAGGCCGAACACAATGTGGTCACCGCTGGATGCGTGATAGACGGTCCCACCGATTACCTTCTCCATCCGACTATCGCCTATGCCGTCAGTGGTGAGTATGCGATTGCCTGGGAGAAAGTGCTGTGCCCCCCAAATAGTGCGTACACTGAGATCCATGCTATGGCGCTACGCGGAGACTACGTGCTTACCCCTGAGCAGGTCATCAGCCCCAACGGGAATGATCACGAACCGGACATCGCTTATGTGACCAGTGATATTATTATGGACGGTGTGTTTGCGATTGCCTACCACGGATTGGTCGGCGGTGTGGACTACGCGAGATCTGTCCAATTTCGATCATCGCAAATTCCGCATCTCACCGCGCCGGTTAATTTGTCCCAAGACGGATACCATGCGTCCGTGTCGCGACTGGACGAGACGCATTTCTTCGTGGCCTATAATAACGGAAGCGTCCATGTTGACAAGTGCGAAATCCAAGGGGATAACGTGATCCTTAACGAATCCGCCTCCTGCGACGCCGTAGGTACTGATTCGCGACCGGATATAGCCACTCGCGGAAGTGACGGTACGTTCTACGTCTGCTATGACAAACCCGGCGTAGTTGGGTGGGATATTTATTGTGCGCTTGGTCGCGGCACAACTCTTACTGTTGAGACGGGCACGGTCAACTTGTTCCATGATAACGATCAGACGCGGCCTGCGATTGCCATTGCTCAAAGTTATCCTGTCCAGGGAAATTGGTATCCTGATCACGCCACGTTCGGCTACTTCAACCAACGTCGCATGATCGTCTGGCAGACTTTTAACCAAGACACAATAACAGCGGACTGGGGTATTGCCGGTCAATTCCGCGGGATCACGAACGACGCTCTTGCCGCATGGAATGCCGGGGATAATCCGACAACAACTTTCACTCTGTTGCCAGATTTTATTGATCACTCAATGACAATCTCGAATCCAGTGGTGTACATGACCTCCAACGTAGAAGTGACAGCAGGAGCGACGTTGACTTTTGCTCCCGGCGTAGCGGTTTATGCCGCTCAGGGATGTTCCCTGCGGGTTGCCGGATCGTTGGTAGTAAACGCGGGCTGCAGTTTCGCCGCGTTGGATCCATCCAGTCCATCAACTCGCTGGGCCGGGATTTATGTGACAGGCAGCGCGACGCTATCCGGTTGTACAATTGATGGAGCCACAATCGCCATCAATGATCAGAAGGCTGCCGGCTTGACGGCAGACGGGTGCACGATTCAGAACAACGGCTTGGGCATCTATGTCTATGCTCCTTCGGGAGCTGGTTCACCAGTGATCTCCAATTGTACCATCGCCAGCAACGATGCCGAAGGCATCTACTTGCTGGCCACCAAGGAACTGACGCTGACGGGGAATCAAGTCTACAATAATGGCGGAAGCGGAATCCTTGCGATGGATGCGGCGGCCACGCTGAATGAAAACGAGATCCAC
>JAGVEU010000421.1 GCA_020057985.1 Calditrichota bacterium
CCAAGGGCGCGTTGCGCGCAGACTCTCCCCAAGTTGCAATAGCTGTTCAACGAGTAATGGCGCCCTAAGAGCGCAAGCGCGAAGGCATGGATCAGGCTGTAGTATCCCTCAGCCTTCAAAGCATCCGACGCTCCGAAGTGGAAATACTTCTCCGCATCGTCGGATTCGCCAAGTGCGTTGCAGTTCATTCCGAGCGCCAATAACCAGAAAGCTTGATCCGCCGTAGGCCAGAAACTATTCAACCGGCCATCGGTGAAGAGAATCCGCTTGACAACGAGTATCATGTCGGCGTTGGCATTCCACCGCATGCAATAAGAGTAGAGACGCTTCAGTTCGCGAACTCGTCGCGGGTTGTCATGTTGAATTCGATCTATTCTTGCCAGCAGTTTGTGAACTCTGCGACCATCGTAGCTTTTCGGCTCGAACTCGATTTCGAGCTGAGGCTTCTGGCCGGTGAGATCCCGCCAGAGGGTTCGGATCGTCTGCTCACGGAGGCGATGCGACTGAAGCATTACTTCTTTCTCTTGCTCGCCGCGTCATCACCAAGACCGAACAGGGCAAACAAGCCGTAGAGACCGAAAAATCCATAGTATCCCGGATCGCAAAACAAACCCAGGAATCCGAGCATGCCGAGAAAACCAAGGTAACCGAGTGATTCTTTTTTCATAATCTTCCTCATTGTGCAGCTTGAATTCCGAACCGAGGCGCGTCGGATTGAGGCCGAAAGGCACTGCCGGACACAAACGCCAAGGTCATGCGTTGAATTAGATTCAGAATTCGTTTACACAACTCTATAATATACGAACTCAGATTGTTATTTTCCGGCTGAGTCCAAAGATCCTATCTCAATAAAAACAATATCTTACAGTGATTGCCTTTCTTACCATAGCACTTTCTATCAACAGCCTCCTCCATTGGTTCCTCTATTCACGGCTGGTTGGGGCGCTCGGCATAACCTCTCCGACCGCCCTGTGGAGCCTTCGTTTGGCGGCTGTGTTGCTCACGGCTTCGTATCTTCTGGCTCGGATTTGGGAGGACAAGGTCTCGGAAGCGGCGACCTATGTCATGCATTGGATTGCATCGGTGTGGATGGGGCTGATGCTTGAATTGCTTTGGCTTTGCCTTGTGTTCTTTTTGGTTAAGATCGCACTGGTGCTGACGGGAGTTTGGGGAGGATTTGACGGACAGACTCAGACTATGATTGGCCGTATCGCGTTTTTTGCAGTCACTGCGATAGCACTGTTGCTGGTTGGCTACGGCATGTATCGTGCTACGGCGCCGGCTCGAATCGTGCATGTACAAATTCCGGTCAAACAGATCACACCGGAATTGCGAAACTTGAAGATCGTGATGGCTGCGGATTTTCACACGGGTGTGCTTGTGAACAGGCGGCAGGTTCGGCGTATGATTGATCAGATCAGTTCGCTTGCGCCCGATCTTGTGATCATCCCCGGCGACATTGTGGATCGTAATGCACAGCGCATGATGTCCCTTGCGCAGGAATTCGCCCGCCTTCGCGCACCGCGTGGAGTGTACGGCAGCACCGGCAACCATGAGTATTATGTCGGTCTTGGAAATTCTCTTGAATTCTGCCGCGCCGCAGGAATCCGTATGTTGATGAACGAATCCGTTACGTTGCCCGAGGGATTGGTGATTGCCGGAACTGAAGATCGCACTGCCAGGCAGTTCCGAAGAACGTTGCCCACCTACGAGGAGAGCATGGGGCCAAACGCGAAAACCCTCCCCACGATCTTTCTGAATCATACACCGATTACTCGCGACGCGCAAGCGGCCACACAAGCGGGAGCGGACTTAGTTGTCTCCGGTCACACGCATGGCGGACAGATCTTTCCGTTTTCATTGATCACGCGCATGGTCTTTGAGTATCATCACGGGCTTTACAAGGCAGGCAGCGGGCATATTTTCACTACGTGCGGAATCGGTTATTGGGGACCGCCGATGCGCATCGGAGTGCCGCCGGAGATCGTGGTCATTCACCTAATAGAAAAATCTGAATTATGAAATATGAAATATGATAACAGGTTTCAAGTTTTCATCTCCACCGTCCGAATCGGATACGGAATGATGATCCCCTCTCTCGCAAACTCTTTCTGAATCAACTTAACCAGCTCGTGTTTGATCTTGAACTGCTCTGCGTGCTCCTCGACTGGGATGAAAATCCCGACCTCGATCGCTGAATCGTTGAAGGCGCGAAATTTCACGGAAGGCTCAACGTCACGTGGATTGCCGGCAACACTCTCGACGGCTTGAAGAGCGAGTTGCGTGCATAGCGCTTCGACTTTGTCCAGATCGCTCTTGTAGTGCACGCCGAAGATCAGATTCATCGTCAGGTTTTTGTCAGGCTGATTGAAATTGGTTAGCAACTCGCCCACAAGCTTCGAGTTTGGAACATAGATCATGTTGTTGTCAAATCCAAGCAGCTTGGTTGTGCGCCAACCGATATCCACTACCGTTCCCTTCTGCCCCGATCCGAGCGCGACCACGTCTCCTACATTTACCGAACGCTCGACGGCAATCTGCAACCCCGCCACAAAGCTGGCCAGTGTCGGTTGAAGGGCAAGAGCAAGCGCCAAAGAGCCGACGCCAAGCGTGGTCAAGATCGCAGTCACTTTCACACCGAGCGTATCGAGGATCATCAGCCCGCCGACGATGTAGACAAGCACATGGACGGAGAGCCGAATGATCCCTCGACCTCCACCCACCTGTTGCGCTTCCTGTCCCCCGTGTGTGAACCAGCCGATAATCATGCGATCTACAAACAAAATCACGGCCAGCATGGAACCCACCCGCAGACCCTGATGAATTGGTCCCGCGAGGACTTTGGGAATCTCCGGTGCCTTCATCGCCACTGCTGCCGCCGCCATCAGTGTCAGAATCAACAGCAACGGTCTTAAGGCCTGAATCAGGACATCATCCCAAATCGTCTCCGTTTTCGCAGCAAGCCGGTGCAACCAGCGATAAACAAGCCGCCAAACAATCCAGCCTGCCAATAAAACGCCCAGAAACAACAGCCCGGCCGTAATCCACGGCTGCGAGACAAAATCTATGATCGGAGAATCTAACAAAATGGTTACCCTCTATCTGGCTGAATCTCAACACCATAAGATACGAACCGGCGAGCAAATATGCAAGGGGGGAGGCATGATTTCGAGGCTAATAACGCGATCAAATTGTCTTGAAACAACACGGGCCGACACACAGGCCGGCCCCCACAGGAAATGTGATTCGATAGAGTTACTGATTCGTTGCTGTAACCTGAAAGTAGAACTCGGCGTAGGGAATGTCCGACATGGGAACTACGAGCGTGGTGTCCGGTGTGGATGAATAGAAATTTTCAGGCGCAACAATCACGTCAGGATTGCCGGAAAGGTACACGCGATAATTAGTGGCGCCGACAGAGCTTGTCCATTTGAGCGTCACCTGATCGAACTGTACATCAAGGGTTAGGTCGCGCGGCGGTTCGGGAACGCCGGGGGCGCCGACTATCGAGATGTCGTCCACCGCCGCTTCTACCAACGAGGCCGGAGCATTATCTTCCGCAATGAACTGAATGAGCATCTGCGCCGAGGGAGTGACAAAATCCGAAACCGTGAAACTTACTTCCTGCCACGCGCGCGGACTCGCCGATGAGTTAATCAGGTTCACCCAATTCTGTCCCCCGTCCGACGAAATCTGCACCCGAAAGAAATCGCCACCTGAATTCTCACCTTGATCGTTGGTGTAATAATATGCAAAGTACAATACGGGATCTATCAATTCGGACAGGTTGAAGACCGGAGTTTGCAAAGTCGTCCGGCCACCATCTACATCGGCGGTTGTCGCCGGATCACTTGGCGAAGGGGCGTTTCCAGTAATAAAACATCTTGTACCTGAGGGAGAGTGTTGTTGGCCGGGCTGCACAAGGTCGCCGTTTTCATAGGAAGCCACAGGAGCGGTTCGCACCCACACACCGTCCGAGGCATCATCACCGGTTACTCCAGGACTCCATGCCTGATCGGCTTCACAATCGTCTTCGCAGCCGCGATGCATGCCGGCATTCACCATAAGGGTCGCACCTTCAGGAACAAACGTGTTGTCCGGTTCTGTCCAAAGTGCAAATCCAAACCGGCCAACTTTCACACGGTAGTTGCGATTGCCAACCAGACTCTCAACCCGATAGAATCCAAAGCTATTGGTTGCAGCAGAATACTCCGCCGAATTGCCGGTGACCGTTATCTTAGCGCCAGACACATATTGCCCGCCGTAGCTGACTACGCCTTGGATCACACCACTGGTGCTACTTGCAATCGCGGCTTGAACTGCGGCCAGAGCATTGACCATTCCCCAACCGTAATCATTATCTTCGCCGGTCATCCCCAAATCCAATGCAGATTGCATAAGGATTTGCTTGATCTCGTCGGCAGTAAGATTCGGATTGGCTTGCCGCATCAGGGCAACCGTACCCGCCACATGGGGACATGCCATCGAGGTTCCAGTGGATGTCACATATCCGCCGCCCGATGTGCAGGAGCGAACAGATGTCCCCGGCGCAGTGAGTTCAGGCTTAATGCTCAGACCATCGCACGGTGAGGGACCGCGTCCC
>JAGVEU010000168.1 GCA_020057985.1 Calditrichota bacterium
CTTCCTGCTCCACCGGCCATTCGGGTCGGCTGCAAGCAACCGACACCGCAGGCAAAATCCTTGTGAAACCACTTCACAAATCATTGAGACAGTAGTGAAGCGAGTTGGGGGGTGATTTGTGCCGGATGATTGAGATGGGATTTGTGTCGTATGGATGGTTTTGAAGCTGTTGCTCGTCGGTATAAATATAAAGAGAGATCCTGAACGCCGCGAGATAGCCGAAGATGTGGGTTCAGGATGACGGGATGGGGGCGTGACTATTTCACCAAGACGATTTTTCTTGTGTTTACGAAGTCCTGCGCTGTCATTCTTAGGAAATAGGTTCCTGAAGATAGTTGCGAGGCGTTGTAGGTCAGACGATGATAGCCGGGCTCGGTGATTTTGTCTATCAGTCGCTCGGCCAATTGGCCGTTCACGTTGTAAAGATCTAAGGTAACATGCTCTTGTCGGGGGAGGTTGTAGAGGATGGTGGTTTCGATGTTGAATGGATTGGGATAGACGCTCGCAAGATCGAACGATGTGGGTAAGTTTTGCGAGATTTCCTGCGCGGAATTCGGCGGAGCGACCCAGAGGAAGACTGGTATGGTTAGCGGCGAACGCAGTGCGTTGTGCGTGATCACCAGATGAGCAAGATACTCTCCTTCAGCGAGATTCTCCGCTGAGTAATTCACCCAGATCGTGTCCACGGTCCAAGGATCAACTGCGCCGGAATCCGGTACTGCAGATAGCCACATCGCATCGGTTGTTGTCCGATAGGTCAGCGAGCAATTGCCATCATTCTGCAGGATCAGGAATGAGCTGTCCGTGCGTCCAAACGCGATCTCAACGTTTAGTGAGGTATTCGAGATTTGACAGAGCGGCTGGTGCATCAAGAAGTTAATGTCGAAAGTGTCTTCTTGAACCACAATCAGATCATCTATTTGCTGTATGCACCAGCCGGTGAGCGTTGTCAGAAGATCGAAGCGTCCCGGAGGCAGGAATAGGCGGTAATGACCGAGGCTGTCACTGAGTGTTGAGTGTCCGGGTTGAACTGTCTGAACAGAGACCCCTTGCATCGGCAGTCCTGTTGCATAGGAAGTTGTTACACCTTGCACGATTCCGCCGACCAATCCGCCGAGGATCAAGGTCCATTCCGTGAGAACTCCGTCATCGGCAGAAGGATACACATCCTCCAAACGAAGTCTCCAAGTTCCTGTGCCGGTCATACCGTTAAGTTCTGACAGAGGTTCCGACGGCTGAAAGCTGCCTGTAAACGGGGGTGAACCGGACATCAGCGGAGTCTCCGCGTCATCGTTCAGGTATGTCTCCGAAAAGTTATCGCCATCGTCTCCCACATTGGAAATCAGGACTACCTCCGTCGCGTTGGGAGCAATGAGGATCAGCCTGACGTCGGAGTCCCACGTATGTGTGATGCTCAGGAGAACATCCACGTCGTTGATGATGATCTGATCGGTGACAGCCATGTTCGCAAATCCGGTGTTGGGACCGAAGAAGACGGGAGGACCGGAATAGACATAGGATCGTCTGTCCGTGGAATCGAAGACCGTGGGATCGGGACGCCAGGCTTCCGGCCCGACATCGGCGAATAGCGGAAGAGCAAGGCAGAGGAGAACAAGAAAACTGAGTGAAGCGTGCGAGTGCATTGCATTCTCCTTGAAGTTAAATCATCGCATGAAGATAATTGCGACTCCAACGATCGCGAGAATTGTTCCGGCAACCGTGCGAAGTGTGGGCGTCTCTTCGGCACGAAGCCAGGCCACCGGAATGACAAATATGGGACTGAGCGCAGTCAGCGTTGCAGCCACGCCGGCTTCCGTGGAACGATAGGCGAATAAAGCCATTGAGACTCCCATGACCGGACCTAACAGCGAAGCGGCGATTAGCGCAGAAAGCACGCCTTTTTCGCGCAGCACAGGAATCATGCGATGGGTTTTTCCGATGGCGAGACCGAAAAGCCAGACCATGATTGCGGCGGAGGAAATACGAATGAAGGCGGTTGAGATCGCCGCAAGTTTGCCTTCCATTGCCATTTTCGCCAGCAGTAAGCCGGCGCCTTGACCGAAGGCTCCAATCAGACCGTAAATCACTCCGGCTTTCAGATGTCCGTCGGTCGGGGTGGTCTCGGTGCGCTCGATAATCACCCATGCCATTCCGCAGACGGTAAGCAGAATCGCGCCCCACGTGAAGATTGAAAGCCGCTCACCCAGCAGAGGAATAGCCAGCAACGCAGTCATCACCGGAGACGACGCAGACATCAAAGTTGCCCGCCTCGGCCCGATGAGCACCAGCGATCGAAAATAGAATCCGTCGCCGAACGCCAGTCCGAAAAATGCGGAAATGATCAGCAACCAGAGTTGCCATGTTCCGAGCGTGTCGGGAGTTACGGTTCCCTCAGTCGCCAGCAGAATTCCGCCGAGACAAAGAGCGGCGAGCGGAAGACGAAACAGATTGATGGCCAGCGCTCCAACCGATCTACCAGCATGAGCAAACAGAAACGATGTTGCAGTCCAGCAGAGCGAGGCGGTGAGGGCGGCCAGCTCACCGCCATAACGAATGTTCGAAAATGTCAAAGCACGGGTCTCATGATGCTCTCACCCCCCCTACCCCCCCGCAAGCAGGGGGGAAAGGGGAAAATCTAAAATTGAAAATCCGAAATCCAAATACCCTCCTGCTCGTGGGGGCAGTTATTCTTTTTTCCCCCCTGCTCGCGGGGGGGTAGGGGGGGTGAGTGCGAATTGCATTATTTCATCAGGATCATCTTGCGGGTAGCGGTGATTCCTGCGGACTCCAGTCTGCAGAAATAGACGCCGGAAGCAAGTCCGCTACCGTTGAACTCTACGACATGAGTTCCGGCGGACAGCCTTCCACCGCGCACCGGAGCCGCCACTTCGCGTCCCGTCACATCGAATACCTTTAGCCAGACCGCTCCTTCAAAACGCAGATCGAACTGAATCTTGGTGGCGGGATTGAACGGATTCGGATAGTTCTGATAGAGCGAGAAAAGCGTGGGAGCATAAGCCAGATTGTCTCCGACCGCTAAGTCAGGAAATCCGGTGGAATCAGCATGGAAGGCGCGAGCCGGATCAATGATCGGAGTCGTGGGGATATCTACCACAGGAATGCGCTGGTAAATTAATGGGTTGAGCGTGGTCTCGCCTTCCGGAGACGACGTAATGGCTGTGCCGGCATCACGGTCGTAGATATAGGTCATGTGGATAGTGCCGCC
>JAGVEU010000247.1 GCA_020057985.1 Calditrichota bacterium
GCTCGTCCGTGTAACCAAATCCCACAGTTTGACCTGTTGAACCGTCTTCATTTCTTTCTCCTGTTTTGTTAACCGTTGACTTTAGGAGCGACTCTCATGGTCGCGCCATTCCTAAATGTGTAGTGATAGCTCACGGCTATCCTTTACTAATTCCGGCCTGCGGGGCAGGTTCTCCCGCTGTGGATGTAATGTTAAGTCTCCTCCTTCTTTTGAAGTTTGTGGTTTGTCGTTTACTTCAGAAAAATTTCTTTCACTACCCCTTCGCCCTCGATCTCCGCAATCCGCTTCAGAATTTCCGGCTTCAGGAATTGCAGTTCCGTCCGCCAGACATCATGCTCGCAGCGCACTTCCAGCTTGCCCCGGATTAGCTTAACTGGTGTGGTGCGCGTTGCGATTTCCGGCCCCACAATCTCCGGCCAATGCAAGGCAATCTCGGCCTCGCGCAGCCCGTTTTGCCATGATCTCTTGCCAAGAATCTGGGCCAGCGCATCGGCCAGCGAGGTATAGGGTTTTCGTGCCATCAGGTTCAGAACTTCGCAAACTAATAAATATACGGACTTTCAGCGAGAATAACAACTTTTTAGACCGCCAAGCGGACTCTGTAAAGTCAATATTTACAACCAAGAACAACAAACCCCGACACATGGCCGGGGCTTGTCAACTTTCCCCCTGTTGACGGGGGGATAAAAGGGGGGTTAGTCAGGAATTGAGGGACGGACGTGCAATCTCGAGTGAGATCCTTTCGTCCCTGTCAGATTTCAGCGTTTCAGCATTTCAGCGTTTCAGCGTTTTCCTCTCTATCAATGTGCCTCAACGCGTGCCAGAGCGATATCGAATTCTTCCTTCGCCATCCCTCTGTGCGCAATTGCGTTCAGTCGTCCAATGTCAATATCTGTCGCCACGATTTCGTAATACATGGCTGGGGCAAAGCGAATGACGTCCGCATGAACATAGAAAGTGTCTGGGGTTGCCGCAAGAAAATTCCAACTTTCATCGAACACCTGCTTGAAAAAGACTACATAAGACTGAATCGGCGTTGGGTGACCGCATTCCGTGCTGTCCACAATGCTCCATCGCAGTAGCATATCCCATCCCTGTTGCTGCGCCACAAGGTCCTCGGGTTGTGGTAAGTGGAAGAAGTAGAACGCTCCAATATCTGCCGGTGTGCAATCGGGATCGAGTAGACTCGTAGAGTCTCCCGCGTCAATGCAGGGCGAGTTCGCAGTTAAGTGGAAGTCGCCCGCTCCACTATTCACAAATATCGGATCAAGAAGAATATTATAGTATTGGTCACAGGGATCGCCGTTATGGTTTGTGGTGACGATCTGGCCATAGCTTCCAAATTGTCCTCCAAAAGTGCCGCCTTCGTTACCGTAAAGGTCGCAGTAGGCGACGACAGCATCGGGGCCGTTGGGAAATGCGATTCCCGATCCGCCAGAATTCGCGACAACACAATTGGATATTGTGCCAGCATACCCGTCGCAGCAGATGCCACCCCCCCAAAACCCTCCTTCCTGGGCCGCGTTATAGACAAAAGTGCAATTTTGAACGGTTGGATTTGAATAATTGAAATACATCCCACCACCACCCCAAGCGTAATTGCTGCTAACGATGCATCGAAGAAAGGTTGGCGCCGCGAGGTTACCGCAGTAGATGCCTCCACCCGTGCTCACTTCGGACACATTGCCGTAGATCGCACAATCGGTGAAACTCGGAGATGATGAATTCTCACATGCGATTCCGCCACCGCCGCACGAACGGTTATTACGAATGGAGCAGTGGCTGAAACGAGGCGAAGAGTTCGAACAGTATACTCCTCCACCAGAGCACGCGGGCCAGTACCAATCAGGCGAAGTCCAACCGTTTTCAATAGCGCAGTAGCTTAGAGTGCATCTATCGTCAGCGCTGAAGAACCGAATCCCGCGCCACCTGTCCGGATTGACGAGCGTGTCTGTTGTAAAGACGATAGAATCCTCCCGCGTGCCCACAGCCAGCAACGTCCCTTGCACCTCCAGCTTGTATGGCCCTCTAAAATTCAGAACAACTCCCGGTTCAATCGAAAGCGTGTCGCCTGCCGGAACCAGAAGATCACACTCCGCGGAATACGGAGAGTAAGCATTGGACAGAGTGCCCGTGAGATTGCCGCACAAATAAAGGGGAATATCTCCCCAATTCGGATAAGTCAGAGAAGATGTCTCGGATAAATAAAGCTCATGAGGATTCGATCCGTCGGCGTTCATCATATACAGGCTATATCGGCCTTCCCAACCGTCTGCCGTGAAGTGGCAGACAAGTTGCGATCCGTCCGGTGACCAGTTAACTCCCGAATAGACCGTATCTCCGGTTGCAAAGGTAATCTGTGTCAAGTCCGATCCGTCAGCATCAATCATGAAAAGATTCACTGGAGGGTAGAGCGCTCCCGGTCCCATCAGCCATTCGTGTGCGATTCGCGAACCGTCGGGCGACCACGATTGCCAACCGCCTCCTCTGTATGCGCTTCCTTCAATCAACGTATAGTGTTCTCCCGTGCATATATTGGTGACCCTTGTGTCCGCCGTCGGACCCCAGTCACCCGGATCTGATTTGTGGACAACGAGGCAACCGTTTACGGGATCAACATCCGGACAATAGTCGAGGTTGTTCTCTGAATCTATGAGCACGTGGTTTCCCGTTCCGTCCGGACGAATTCCGTAAATCACCAGTCCACTGCAGCAGCCATCGCGCACTGCATAGGCGATCAACGAGTCTTGTGGAAACCACGAGGGTCCCGAGTGAATGATGGCATTGGGGAAGAGGTCTTGGGCGCTGATAATTGAGTGGTCGTTGCTGCCGTCGGCATTCATGATCCAAAGCGAAGTACCTTGTGTGTTAGACAAAAAGGCAATGCGTGTGCCGTCATACGAAATCTTCGGAACGGTCTCGTTCGATCCCGGTTGCACAAGCAGTGGCTGAGCATTCGATCCGTCCGGATTCATGATCCAGATGTCCTTATCGCCGTTCTCGTCATGGCTAAAGACGATTTTTTCAACAGCGTAAATTTCCGTTACGGGCACGAGCAGGATTGTGGTAAGCAAAGCAAGTAGATAGAGTCGGTTCATTTTCTTCTTCTTGTTTTCAGAGGGATTGTTTGAGAATATTGAGGCTTCTTTGGAACAAAGTCACATGTGTTTTGTCACCAGCCACCTTCATGGTAAAGCTGCAGGATCTCGGATTCGGATAGGGCGTGACCGTAAAAGCGGAGGTCATCAATCATTCCCTCAAATCGTTGCGATCCGTCGTTGATGTGCCTGCCAATACGGAGATTGTTTGATGGATGTGGAGAGCTGATTGGCGTGGTAATGTTCTGTGGTCCTGCAAAGAGTACCCCGTTGATGTAAATGCTTCTGGTGGTGCCAGCATAGACAAAGAGAGCATGAGTCCATTGACTACCGATATCTACTAACGTTGGCATCCACGCGCCATTTGTTAAGTCGGCGACGGCGATGAAGTTTCGATTCACGTTGTAGCCCACATCCCAAGTTGAGAGTCCCGCGCCTTCAACACCGTAAGACCAAAAATTGTTGTTCTTGTCGCTTAGGCCAGCGTCAGTGACCTTTATCCATGCTGAGTATGTGAAGTTCGTTAGGAATGCAGGGAATGCATTTACTTGTAGGTATGAACTTACACCGTCAAAGCTATAAGCGCTATTTGCATTTCCGAACCTGTCAGTGGTTAGCGCTGCGCCATAATTGGTCAGATCCCGGTTATTTCCACTTTCATCATTCGAATTGCCGTTGAATGGATAGTAGGCCACCTGTCCGTCCGTCGGAATTGTTCCATTGACAGGAATGGAAAGGAAGCCCCGCACAGTGTCGCCATCACCTGAAACCGAGAGAGTAATTGAACCATAAGAGGTGGTATTCGTCGGCGCAATCCACCATGCGCCAGCTGTAGTTGGGGAGAGTATGGTGCCGCTCGTGGCTGTCCATTGATAGGCAAGAGTACCGTTCCCATGGAAGACAACGCTTGAAATAAGGCGCGTTGTATCGCCGAATTCCACAATGGGCGGCTCCGCCGACAGCGTATTGATGGCCAGAGTCGGCCCTTCTGGACCCGTCGGCCCAATGTCGCCCCTGTCTCCCTTGCATCCGATGACCAAAGAGAGGAAAGCAAGGAGCAGAACGGAAAAGAGTAACTGTTTCATGATGAGACCTCGTGTGAATTTGGATATTGATTCGTCGTGGAAGCAGAACAACCAAAGGCTAATCTGCTTGTGCGCAACAGCACTAATGGCAATAAAAATGCCAGCATCTTCCCACTGGGAAAACGCTGGCTGCGTGTTGCTGTGTGTCTATTTTAGGTCTGTTGCGCGTGGACGTCAGTCCACAAGTCCCAGCGCTTTCAGCTTTCGGTAAAGGCCTGTTCGATCCAATCCGGCGGCTTTGGCCACCTCCGTTTTGCTGCCCTGATAGGCGATCAACATCCGCTTGAAATACTCCCGCTCAAACTCCGTCTTGGCGCGCACATATTCCGTACTCGCTCCCTGTTCGCTACTTGCTTTGCCCTCCAGATCGAACCATAAGGCGATATCTTCCTCGTGAATTTCGGGTCCTTCGGCAAAGACCGAAAGCCACGCCGCGAGCCCCTCGAGTTCCCGCACATTCCCCGGCCAATCGTAGCTGAGTAAACGATTCACTGCAACCGGATGAAGTTTTAGCAGTCGCCGGTTGTTCCGGTTCGCCGCTCGCTCGATAAACCTGTCCATCAGTAGCGGAAGATCGGCCATTCGCTCGCGCAAGGGCGGCACGCGCAGCACAACGCTCTTTAGGCGGTAGTATAGATCCTTGCGAAACTTTCCCGCCTCCGTCATGGCTTCGAGGTTCTGGTTCGTGGCGGCAATCACCCGCACGTCCACTTGTTCCGTGCCCCGCCCTCCGACCGGTTCGATTTCTCCTTCCTGCAACACCCGCAGCACTCGCGATTGCACATCAAGGCTCATATCCCCGATCTCATCCAGAAAGATCGTTCCCCCGTCGGCC
>JAGVEU010000412.1 GCA_020057985.1 Calditrichota bacterium
CTACCCGAACCCCTTCAACCCGAGCACGGAAATTGTGTTCGAAATGAAGGAAACAGGCATAGTCACTCTAAAGGTGTTCAACCTGATGGGTCAGGAAGTTGCGGAATTGGTGAACGGCAGCATGAATGCCGGTCGCCATACGGTCAGCTTCAGTGCCGCCGGTCTGCCTTCCGGCGTCTACGTCTACAAGATGGAAGCCAACGGCTTCAGTGCGCAGAATAAGATGCTGCTGATGAAATGATCTGCCGTCTTCGGCAAATCATCCTGAGCGAAACCCATCCACGGGTGCAGTGAAGGATCTCTCGTAAACAATAGGCGGGGCGGTCAGCAATGATCGCCCCGCTTTTCGTGATGGCGATCCGGCTGCGCATGCTCCGGAAAAAGAAACACGAAACACTGGGGCAGTATCACTATGGTGCAAACTTTGCGACGCGAATTCTTGTGGAGCCAAGCGCTCATCTCCACTGTACTTGCTACTATCGGTTGCCAAAGCACAGCATTCTGAAGTCTGGGACGGATTTTATCGTGAGTGTGAAGGAGAAATGAATGAAAAGCTTACTTCGGGTCGGATTCCTCTCTGCTCTTGTGATGATGACGATTCTGTCGTCAACTCCCGGTCATGCGCGCAAGGTGGTATGGATTTCTCAAGATCCACCTCCCAGTCCGCCGGATATGAATTTTCTGGAAGGTTACTATCGGCAGATTGCTCGAGCGGGAGACACAATGGCGGTCGGTGGAGACATCAACAACATTTGGTGCACCACACATAGCGGCGATACCTTCATCGTCATTGGACACGGGATCCGAACGGCGTATGAGGGCGGAGAAGAAGTTGTGGGAGGAGGGATCAAGATCAATGGGGATGACTACTCCGGTTTTGCTCCACGGGGCGGTGAAGGAGGCGGAACCGGACTCTCCGGCTACGAGCCATATCGGCTCATCGCGAAGCCCGACACGCTCGCTCTGGTTCAACTGGTAACTTGCTGGTCGTCGCACATACCTGATGATTCGGTTCGTCCGGTTACGGACTCCTTTGATGGTCTCATCAGTTCGCGCAGTCCGCATCCGCAGGGTTACGGCGGTTTGGTAGAATATGGAGATGTGGGGTTGGTAGCGCGGGGGGCAAGAGCAATGCAAGATTCGCTCAAGGCTGCTCTAAATCGAGCCGCGCAGGCCGGAGGATTTAATGCCTTTGGCCCATGGCTTCAGAATCAACCGTTTAACCGCCATAAAGCTCTGCTCGATAGTATCATTCGCGCCAACTGCATCGTATTAGATTTGGCATATTGGTGGTACTCAGGACCGGAAGCGCAGTATAAGAGAGCGATATTGCCCCAAATGACAAATTCGCTCGATGATGATGCCGATACGCTCTTTGGCCACTACTACAGCGAGGCTTCCTGCACGTTACCAAGTCAGGTCATCGTGCAAGGTGTTTCCAATTGCCTGCATCTAATGCCAAGCGGAACAGTGGATGTTACGTTCTACAGCCATCTTTCGGGGTCACCGGTATTCACAGTCAGCGTGGGTTGTGCCGCGCCGTGCGCCGCCGATGGCTGCATTCCGGTGGGTACCTTTCGGCAGAGGTCGTTCTGGGCCTCCGATACAACGTGGATTGAACTGATCACTAATCTCACTGATGATGAAGGCTGCGTTTGCTTAACGCTCGAGACCGTGCTGGCCGTTGAACTCACAAGCTTCTCCGCCACCACAGGAGATCAGGAAGTCAGACTGCACTGGATAACCGCCTCGGAAGCGGGCAATGACCATTTCGTGATTTCACGCGACGATCGCGACATAGCGCAAGTCCCCTCACAAGGCAACAGCGCCGAAAGTCATACGTACTCCTATGTGGACATAGAATTGACCAATGGAGCCGAATATCACTATGCGCTTGCCGTTGTAGACGTGCAGGGTCATCGTCAGGAGCTGCGCACGGTGGAAGCAACACCCGGCGCATCCGCCTCTTTGATCACCGAGTACGCACTGTACCAGAACTATCCCAACCCGTTCAATCCGCGAACACAAATTGTGTTTGACATGAAAGATGCGGGTGCGGTTACGTTGATCGTATACAACTTGCTGGGTCAGGAGATCATGGCGCTCATCAAAGGCGAAATGAACGCCGGACATCATACGGTGATTTTTGACTCCGGCGATCTCCCCTCCGGTTTGTACATCTACAAGATGGAAGCAAACGGCTTCAGTGCGCAAAACAAGATGCTGCTGATGAAGTGACACGCAGTGTCATCCTGAACGTCCGCGTGAAGGATCTCCTTGTACTGCTTCCCGAAAGTAATCCGGCATTAAGCCATCACGTCGCCGCGAAGGGTGCCCTCACCCTTCGCGTTCACTTCCTTATTGCTTGCCAAACCAAGCTATTACTAGCCAGCACCGTCCTCGGCGCTGCTCCGCGACCCGATGGAATCTCTGATCGCAACCTACTTTCGGGAAGAACTATATAGTCGGTTCTGAAAAACAGTTCAAGTATTTTGGGGACAAGGGTTTACAGAGAGGAAGGGATTTCGTATCTTGCAAGAGAGCGTATTTTAGGTCTCAAA
>JAGVEU010000437.1 GCA_020057985.1 Calditrichota bacterium
CGGGATAAGAGTGGAGCAATGACTTCAAAGGATGGATTCTCGGTCGTGGCACCGAGTAGCGTAACCGTGCCATCCTCCACCGAGTGGAGTAACGCATCCTGCTGTGCTTTATTCCAGCGGTGAATTTCATCCACAAAGAGTAGTGTTCGCTTGCCCTGTTTTGATCGCTCAGCAGCTTCCGCAAGCAGCCGCCGCAATTCCGGAACACCTGTTGACACCGCTGAAAGCGGCACAAACTCATAATCCAAAGTTCGAGCCAGAATCCGAGCCAGCGTAGTCTTGCCCGTTCCCGGTTCACCCCAGAAGATCAACGAAGGCACGCTTCCGCTTCCAATAAGTTTAGACAGCATCGCGCCCTCACCGAGCAGATGTTCCTGCCCGATAAAACCCTGAAGAGAAGTTGGCCGCATGCGCTCGGCAAGCGGGGCATCTTTTTGAGAAGAAGTTGCACTATCTTTCATGGCTCTAATCTACCGAAAAAGACCGCCACTGTCAAATCTCTGCAACAGCTAATCCAGTTAGCCATTGATTCTATGATACTTAGCCCAAAAAAGTCCGAGTCCAATAAACTTCTACAGTCATCCCGTGTCCAATAATACAAGTTCCCCCATGCTCGCGGGGGACGGGGGATAGGGGGGTGAGTGAAAGAAGAATCCACGCATGAATTATTTCAAAATGGCCATAGGCACGATTCTGGCAATTCGCAAAGGAAATCCCGCAGGAGTCAAACATGTTGAATGTGCCGCCTTTTACAGAGAAGAGATCGAACGAAATGCTCGTGATTATCATGATGATGCTCGCCATGTTTTCGCAGAGCATCAAACCTACCTACGCTGTGCCTGTGCCACCGACCGGAATCTCAGCCTTTCATCGGGATGGTCAGACCTTCCTGACATGGAATGAAGTCACGGGAAGTGATGTTCGCTACAACGTCTATCGCTCCACAGCGCAGATCACATCACTCGCCGGATTGAGTCCCCTCGGTGATGTGGATCAGAGTTCGACTCGCGATCGTCGTGGTTCACAAGTCGAGCAGTCGGGCACGAGATGGTTTGCCATTCAACCCAACACGCCACTCCCGGACTCGAGGGGGTTGTTTGTTCATACCACAGCATTGGCAGATCAATTCTATTATGCGGTGACATCCTACGATGGCTCCGGTGAGAACACGACTCTTACCCTCGGCAGTAATTCTCTATCGAGCGGGGTGAATGAACTTGTCGGTATTCCTACTCCGGTCTTGCAACGAACCATCACCATCAATAGTCAGCCGGTGGAAATTTACGTGCACTGGGTCAGCGACTTCAGCACCACACTGACTCCGGCAATGGCGAATATTCCGAGCTTGCCGTTTCACTTCTCACTTGCCCGCCGTGGAAGCATCAATCCGCATTCTCTCATTTTCCGACCTCATGCGCGAGGTGGAAGTTACTATAACTCGGTAAGCGGCTCAGGCAATCCGGAGGAGTGGATTCTTGTGCTCGATGACGAAATCACGGACACCACCCGCAACACATTTTGGTTTGGCTATCATGAGGACTTGCAGCGGGGAGTCGGCGGATTATCCCCCGCGCCGGACACCGGTCTGGTCATGGATTACACGGCTCGCCGAATGGATTGGACTCTCGACTGGGCGCTCGCGCATCTGCCACTCGACAGCAATCGTGTCTATATGATGGGCGGCTCGATGGGAGCGCTGGGTTCTGTGTTCTATGCTCTGCGCCAACCCGAGCGCATTGCCGCCATCTGGGGAACCGTACCGAAGTTCGATTTTTCTTTCTTGAATGATCCTAATCCGGCTAATGTTTACAACACCGGAGGGTCTGAGCGTCGTGTCGCGGATAGACTGTGGGGAACTGTGGCTACGAATCTGCAGACGAATTCTGGAGTGCGTGTCTACGAACGATTGAACGCAGGCACAATGGCAAAGCGGATGGCCGCCATTGATCTCCCGCCTTTGATGATGTTCAATGGCAAGCAGGATGTTGTTGTCGGCTGGGCGGAGAAAATCCATTCTTACAGTGATTACGACAGCGCCAAACAGCTCGCAGTTTTCTTCTTCGATCAACGCGGGCACGGAGGAAGTGGCGGCGCACAGGCATGGGCTCCCGCACAGGATGCTGATGGATGGCTCTACCAATTCCGTCGCAATCTGAGTTTCCCCGCATTCTCCGAGTGCAGCGCAAATGATGATCCGGGTGATGGCCACATGGAGTCCGGCGATTCCATTGGCACTCTCAACGGTCATCTCGCCTTCAACAGCATTGTGGATGCGGACTCTCTGTGGCAAGTCACCGTCACGCGTCGTGATCTTCCCTCGATGTGGGGAACAGTGACCGCTCCCGAATCCATTTCTGTAGACGTCACACCCCGTCGTCTCCAGAGTTTCGACATTTCACCAAGTCAGACCTTTCTCTGGAGCAATGCCCGCGTCAGTGACAATGTGATCGTTCAAACCGGCATGGCAGTTCCCGATTCCAACAACCTGCTGACCGTCACACAATTTCTTGTCATCGGCACTGGAAACCGTCTAACCATCATGCATGATGACAGCCTGCGAGTGGACGACCTGACAATTCATCATGTGGGCGATGCAGTCATGCTGCGATGGTCGCCAAAACCCTCCGCGCTCAGCTACTCGATCTATGGCAGTGAAACCCCCGAATTCGTAAACTCCTTGCTCTTAGGAGTGACGTCCTCAACGACCTTCTCCTATGCCACTCCGGCTGACCGTTACTTCTTTTGCGTGATCGCATCCGACCAGATCCCTTAAAGTTCATCTTGAAATAAGTGAAGCCCACTCTTCCCCATGTCTTCCCTTACCTCCACTTCGTGGGGGAAATATAAAGGGGGGAAGAACTGAAGAAACTGGCACAATCGCCGTTCCTGTTTCGAGCCAAGCGCCAATCCCATTTCTTTTTCGCCTCCGAATCCGCAGTAAAAGTCCCTTCTTTCACCTTTCTCTCGCCTCTCCTCTGTCAAAAAGCTGCAAATGTTTGTGAATAATATTGACATGACCAATCCAAAAACGTAGTAATTCAGGATTGAACTTCTTGATTATTAATAAGTACGTGAGCCTAAGTTTGCTCGAAAAGCAATAAAACTGTCCCACAAGCAAGCTCTTGACATATAACTCCACATTTGTATATATTATTGACACAACGGAGTCGCATATCAAGTATCCGGCAAACGACCAGTAAGATTTACTGTTCTCGGCAAACAGTATAATCAAGAAGCCCCGTTACCTGAAATAGGACTTTACAAACCCGATAGTCTTTTTATGCTCTATTACTTTCCGCGTTTTCAACAGTTCATTTACTCAAAATCACGATTTAGGATTACTAACAAACAAGCTCTCAAGAGGAGAATGGTCATGAGAAAATTCTTTACGATGTTCATCGCGCTGGCGCTTATCGCTGGTGTACCTTCGGCGTTTGCGCAACTGCCTTGCCCGCAGTGTACAACACCGCCTCCAAATCCCAGTGCAACTTTTCCTTTAGTAAAGGACGAGTTGGACGTTACGTGTGTTTCGTTGCCACCAGCTATTCCTTCCCTGTGCGCTCCGATTTCGACCGACCCTGTTGTGAAAGTGATTGACATGCGGAATCCTCCGAACAGTCCGCCGAATGTCTGTGTCGGTGTTAACTGGGGAGCGCCGATGTACTACGATCCGTCATGGACACAAGCCAACTTGGGAAACGTCTTCGGGTTGTGTCTTGATGACGACAGTCCGCCGAACATCTATGTGACATCAACCACGCTGTACGGGTATTTCGGTAATGCAACCTTCGGCACCTTAGGTCCTTCAGGGGTACTGGCTTCAGAAGTAATTTACAAGATACACAAGACAACTGGAGCCGTCACCGTGTTTGCCGATCTCACGCCTGCAAACCCGATTTCTCATGCTGGATTGGGTAATATTACATACGATCGTGTGACACAACATTTCTATGTAACTAATATGTGCGATGGTCAGATCTATCGCCTCGACCTCAATGGCACGATCATTGATAGCTTCGATCCCTTCAGCCTGCATTTACCTCTGGGTGGTCCTCCACCTATATTCGAGATCCTCGGAGAGAGGCTATGGGCTATCGACGTGTATCAGGATCGGGTGTATTTCTCGGTTTGGTTGAAAGATCGGGGACACCAGACAACATCATGGCCCGCTTCTGCTCTTGTGAGCCCGACTTGTCCGCTATGTCCTTCGGCGCCCGCGGCAAACCCGAACAACTCCATTTGGTCAGTCCAGATTGATCCGCTGACAGGAGCCTTCTATCCCTTGACCTTGAGGCTTGAGATCCTTGTAGATTACTTGGTGAATCCTAATCCACCGCCTCCCAACTTTCCGATGGTCACATGCTCAAATCCAGTCAGTGACATTGATTTCTCTCCCAACGGCCGGATGCTTGTCAGTGAACGATCCATGCTGAATGATACTTGTGGTCTGCCTTGTAGCCGTGTGCCGGGGAATCCGTTAATTGGAAGTTATACTCTTTCTCAAAAGTAAGCCGCCATTGAGCAGGTCTGCTTGATTCATTGTGGGTTCTCTTGACCGCCGAGCAGGGTTAAGGTCCTCCGCAACCC
>JAGVEU010000305.1 GCA_020057985.1 Calditrichota bacterium
CCGTCGCAACCTTTGATGTGCGCGCGGCACTTCGTCTTCCATTTGTCATCAAAGGGCTCGTGTAATGACATGTCGGCAAAAGAGAAGGGCGAGCGATCATCCTCTGCTTGCCGTACGAGGTAGTTGCGAGCCCATGCGTCCTCGGCGGCGAAACTGACAAAAATGCGTTTGCGTTTGTCGCGGGCAAACCACCACACGACCAAAGCCACAATCGCCGCAATTGCGCCCCAAAGTATGGTTTTGCGGTTGACGATTGAATTATAGTCAGGCAGAGCCCGAGGTTCGTCTTGCGGAATAATATGTTCTCAGGTTCAGCGGTGGTATCTCTAAGAATCGCGCCAAAGCGCTCTCCTCGGAGATACTCAATTACTTGCTAAATACGCTTCTTCGCAACCAGTCGACGGTAGTGTTCGCCAAGCACAGTGAGCTTGCACGATCGGCTATCCATTGCGGCATGCCACATGTGCGGAGCGTTGACCGGAATAACTAGATTCACGCGATTATATTTCTGGAGAATCGCGAACTTCTGCGTGTTATTGACATCCGGTTGTGGCATCCCTTTACTCCGGCCTTTGAGTTCCGGTTCAAATGAGGGATCCAACTGAAACTCGAATCCGGGAGAAGGGAAGAATTCGGTGATGCGTCGAAGTTCAGCCAACGGGAGGGGTGGCGTGACCTTCCGCAAAGATACGAAGTTCTTGACGTTAGTCTTAAACACAGGTCGTTGCTCCCACGGACCGAGAGATTGGTCGATGTGTGCGTAGACGCTACCCGGTGTTATGTCTCCGACGAGGTTGGCTGCCCCTCCGGTGAGGGCATCGACAAAGAGCGTTGTGAAGACTCCACTTCCGTTATTTTCACTTGCATACTGTTCGGCTGTGGAAGCAGTCAGTATTGTAAGTCCTTCAGTAAGTTCGGCCACTTGAGCGATGGACGGCGGCGTTCCCGCGATGCCCGAGTGGCAGCTATCAAGCACTATGATTTTGTTTCTGGCCTTGGACTTGTTGGCCAGTGTGAGTAGCTCGCCCAACGGAAGACCATCATCGCCCGTCTTACATTCACTGGTAAGAAGGTAGCCGCCCGTTGATTCAATATGACCATGGCCCGCGAAGTAGAAGAGCGCGGCCTCGCTGTCGTCGGCGAAAAGGGTTTTGACAAATTCTTTCAAATTAGACCTTAACACAGTCTGAGCCGAAGCCGTTCCCGTAAGCAGTTTGACGTCGAAATTAACTGTGCCGTCGCCATGTCGCTCAAGAATATTCTTCACCGAGAGAGCGTCATTCACGCACCCAAACAATGAGGAGACATTCTCGTAGTGATCGATTCCCACCACCAGGGCCTTTCGCATAGCTGTCACTATCGGCCTCCTCCGACCAACTTTTTCAAGTTGTCCCAAGTCCACGAGTACATCTTGTCGGAAGTCTTGGCCGCCTTCGCCTTTACACAGGTCTTTGTGCTACGCCCTTCGAGCAAGAAGTAATTTATCCGCTCTTCTTGGGCAATTTCGAGTTCAGCGCTGACACCGGCAGCACTGTTGGTGTGCTCGCCGCAGATAACGATGACGAGATCACAATTTTTGATACGCTTCCGAACTTTTTCCTTCCAATCACCCGTTAGAGGCTCTTTGATGGACCAGTCAGATATTGAGAATGGAGTGTCTGGATTTTTCGCCTGTCCAACCAGCATTGTACGAAGATCATCATCGTGATCGAAATCAAAGCTGGTAAATGCTCGTTTGAGTGCCATTGCAATGTCTCCTTATTTATTGGACTCTTTTATTTAGATGGCTATGTGCCAGGACTGCGTCCGGCGTTGGGGCGGCATCTTGGTGTCTACTTCTGCTTTTCGGGGCGATTCTCTTTCACTTTCTCAGTTGTTTTGTCTCTGTCTTTGCTCACTTAGCAACCCACGATAATCGCATCGTCTTCAACAGATCTGACCATCCGTTGAAATTCTGGTCAGCTTGGGCTACAATACCTTCAGCACGTTCCGCCACTCGATTTTTGCCAACAATGCCGATGGATGTGGTAAGATAATAACTGACAGAAGAGGACTTATCTTCAGAGTTCTTTGGAAACTGAATCAAGTATATGACTGTATAAGCGATGCCTAAACCAACTGACTCGGAGTTGTCCGGCTCAGTATCAATGGCAATTATGCTGATTTCGAAATGTGTCCCACCAAAGCTCTCGTCCACCAATTGCATACCCGAAGACTTACGGATTTCCTCTTTGATACGATAGCATAGACGATCTGCAATGGTTAGGTTTTGCGAGGAGCAGACGACCGCAATAGGAATCTTCTTCTGCTCCTCAGCAAGCCCCACGGTCGTCATCGCAAAAAAGTAAACGACGAACAGTGATGTTATTATCCTCATGCTTAACACCTTTCTTGTGGTTGAGAGATGATTTACCCATTCACGTTGCTGGCATTGCTCGGTTTCCGCTCTAAGGAGAGTCTTTGATGCTCATGGCTTGTTACATTCTGAAAGCTTGGGCGGGAGCACCAGTTCCTTAATATATGTATGATATTGAGGAAAGTCAAGTCGAAAAATTTCACGGAACGGGCACAATCGGAATTGTGCCACGGCACCCCCCTGCCCCCCACTATTCGTGGAAGGTGAAAGGAAGAAGAGAGCACGGCCGTGCGGCACTACCGGATTTGGTGGGTGTGAGCGCGATTTTCTTAATATATAGTAGATTTTAATGAAAGTCAAGTGGCAGAGGGATCACAAGACGGGCAGAATCGGAATTGTGCCGCGGCACCCCCTGCCCCCCACTATTCGTGGAGGGTGAAAGAAAGAAGAGCGCACGGCCGTGCGGCGCTACAGGATTTGGTGGGTGTGAGCGCGATTTCCTTAATATATACTCTTTCTTAAAAGTAAGCCGCCATTGAGCAGGTCTGCTTGATTCATTGTGGGTTCTCTTGACCGCCGAGCAGGGTTAAGGTCCTCCGCAACCC
>JAGVEU010000174.1 GCA_020057985.1 Calditrichota bacterium
CCACAATGAATCAAGCAGACCTGCTCAATGGCGGCTTACTTTTGAGAAAGAGTATATTTCTGAATTCTTAATATGTTAGTCGGAAAAGAGGTGTCAGAAAACCGGCAAAAATCTAACTTGATTCAGGCTCTTTTTGGATTTGGTGAAAAATGATGTCGAGGTGAATGCACCGCTTGTGAAAAATCTGATATTTTTGGAAGTGGAAGTCATTAGTGCGACTGGAGATAGAAGGGTGTTTTGTACAATTTGTACGTTTTTTCAGTTCTTGGGAAATATCATTTTAGGCTGAAAATTATAGACTTACGTTTTGAAGCCGTGTTTCTTGCCCTCTACACCTATTAGACACACAAGACTCAAAAAGGTTGCACGGGTGTGCAAGGTACTGTAAAGACTGAAAATCGGAAAGGCTGAGAGGCTGAAATAGTTGCGGGGCACTTGGAGACAAGTGCCGCCGCGTAGAATTTACGCCGAGGTAGGTGTCTTCACCTGCCCGGAATCTTGATTTGGATTTTGGAAGGATCGCTCCGTTGCTTCGTAACACCTCGCAACGCCGCCAACGCTTCTGCCACTTCGCGGCCTTTTTGCTTGATGATGTCTAACAGTTCCTCCGGCGTGCGCGTGTCCTCAGTATTCTTGGCGTTGGGGTTCACTGCTTTCAGGTCATAACCCTTCGCCTCGATTTCAGCGCGGGTAACCGTCCAACTCCTGTCGCTGTCGGCACGGGTTGGTAGCAGGCGGAAGAACTCCTCGAAGTGGGAAAGCAGCAGCGGGTTTTTCTTGGTGACCTTAATATCCGTGAGGTCGTAGTACCAAATCTTTTCGGTTTGCTTTCCCTTATTGAAAAAGAGCAGATTAGTCTTGACACCTCCGCCAGCGGCAACGAACACATTTCCGGGCAAACTCACGATGCACCAGACGTCGCACTCGTTGAGGAGCTTGCGTTTGGTTTGCATGAAGGCGGTTTCATTGGTACGGAACAACACGCCCTCAGCCATGACAATGCCGCACCTCCCTCCATTATTCAGACTATCAATGACATGCTGTAGGAAAAGAATCTCGGTTGCGCCTGTTTTGTACGCAAATCGGGTCTGCGCTTCTTTGCCTTCTTTGCCGCCGAAGGGAGGATTGGTCAATATGACATCGAATGAGGCGGGAGCATGGGTGAAAAGACCGCCGTAGATTTCCTGTCCGGTTAGGGTGTTGCCGTGCCAGAGGTTCGGGCGATCTACCCCGTGGAGCACAAGGTTGGCAAGGGCAACAGGATAGACAAGATTCTCCTTCTCGCGGCCAAAGAAGGTGTTGCTTCGCAACGTATCTGATTGCGTGGGGGTAAGGTTGTCGCCCTGCTCCTTCACCATAAACTGATAGGCTTGCGCGAGAAAACCTCCGGTGCCACATGCAGGGTCATAGACCGACTCGCCCACCTTTGGATTGACCACCTGCACCAATATCCGAATCACCTCGCGAGGTGTAAAGAACTGCCCGCCGTCGTTGCCCTTCTCGCCCATTTTAAGCAGCAATCCTTCATAGACCTGCGAGAGCGGAAAGACGTGGGTGTCATCAATATCCTCGGCGCGGAGCGAGTGAACGCGGTCGAGGACATCGAGCATGTTCTTTTCGGTGTCAATGCGAACACGCTCAACGCCTGACATGATCTGACTGATGACCTTTTGCCGGGACGTAGCGTTGGGGCGGTTGCCAAGACCCTTGAGATACACAAGCAAATCTTTATTGACAAAATCAAAGAACTGGCCGAGCGTGCCCGTCTGCAACTCGGTGCGTTTCGTGCCTTCCGGTGCGGCCCAATCCTGCCAACGGTACGGAGCGGCGAGGGACGGTGTGAAGCGGGTCTTGGTGGCGCGGCTCGCGGCAGCTTCCTCGCGTTCGGTATCATCAAGAATGCGCAAGAAGAGTATCCACGTCAATTCGGGAACATACTGCATGGCTCCCGCGCAGTTGGAACGGCGCATGATGTCGCAGATGCTTTTGACTGCGCTGTTTACCGACTGCTGAGAGTTCAGCTTGCGGCCATTGCCGTTACCGCTCCGCGCTTGGGCGGATGGCTGCGTCACTGGCGCAGGTAACGTGGCAACAGCCTGCTTTGGCTTGGACTTTGTCACCGCCTTTGTGCTCTTCGCACTTTTGCCGCTCTTGGCTTTGGGCTTTGCTCTATGCTTGGTCACGATAGTGTTTGTTGTGAAGGATCAAAGTTCTCCCTTAAAGGCCTTGCGGAGAAGGGCTGCGGGGACGCTATTGATGGCAGTAAGTTGATCACTCCCAATTCCAGATAGCGTATTTGCGGAGCGCGACCATTTTTCGATTGAATCGCCGATCTGCCGTTGCGTATCAAGTGGTGGAAGCGGGATAGGCATGCGGCACATGGTCGAGGCACTGATATTCACCTGACCAATAGCGCGGGCCATATTCTCCTGAATGAACTTTCTGCCAATCTCGGAATTTATGTATGCAGAAAGGAAAGTAGGATCGGCGACAGAAGGGAGCAACTTGAACCGAATAAGATAAGATGCAAAAACCGCGCGGCGGCTGCCATCGAATACCGCAGTCTTGCCCACAAGTTCTGCGCTGTTCGTTCGGTTAAAGAGTATATCACCTTTGCTCAGCACATACTTAGCTTCCTCGTCATTAGGTAACTCGATGTATGCCAAGTTGTCCCACCTGAGACAGCCTTCAAAAAGGTTTCCCATTCTCAATATTGGGACTCCTTTGAGTTCAGCGTTGGACATCACAGAAGTGCCATATTGTCCCCCGCCGAAACATATTTCGCCGAGTGGTTTTCTCGGCCACTTCTTGGCTTCATCACTATTGAAGACAGCGCGGAGATAGGCGGCGGGCAATGCTCGGGCTGCTTCCAACTCCGCTTCGGCGGCCTTGCGTGCTTTCTCCACGGCGGCAATTTGTTCCGTCAGAATCGCCGCGATGCGCTTTTGCTCGGGGAGAGGGGGGAGGGGAATGCTCAAGGCGGCGAGCTTCTCCCATTTAACCGCACTCTGACCAATCCATCTGTTGCACAGGTTCTCAAATACTCGCCGTTGCCACTGCAGGTTGAGCCATGCCCAGAGAAAAGGAGGATGCAGGACATCGGATTTGCATCTTAGACGAGTGAAGTGATTACTGTAAACAACATCTTCGCCGTTCGGTTTGAACAATGCGGTTTTGCCTACGAGCTCAGTGCTGTTAGTATTGTTAAATAGGACATCGCCCTCTACAAGGCGGAATCGCTTTACTGTCTCTGCATCCACAGGAACGCGAAGGAAATCATTCCAAACCATCAAACCCGTCGTGGTGACATTGTTCATGCGAAGTTGTATTACGCCATGAGGATCACGCTCGCCACATGCGAAACCCGATTGAGCTTCGGCGATGACCGCGCCTAACCTAACTGACTTCCAGCCGCCGGGGAGTTGGCTCTGGGCATTGGTTTTCGTTTCTATTTGTGTAGTAGTCTCCATTCGTGAGCAGTCTAAGCAACGCGATAAAGGCTGTGCGTCAATTCTCAGTGATGCCATGCTGGCCGTCCTTCGGGTTCGGAACCAGAAGCTCCGCACGAGCGACACTATATGGTGGCAACTCCACTCGATGCATAGTGGGCATGGTCAACCAGCGAAACGCGGCATAGCCACCTAAGGACATCGTCACATAGGGCAAGTTCCACGTTAAGAGCGACTCCACACCGGCCAAAGGAACTGCCAGAAACAACGCGAGCACCTTACGGGAGTCAGGGTCCATTGAGCCAAAGATTCCTTCAATCGGCTGAGGATCAACTACAAGCTCGTTCCTGCACTTATTTGTAATAGCACGACAATACGTTCGCAAAGTGTCGCGTACTTTATTGCTGTTTTCCTCGGTCGGCTTGGCGCGCCATTCCTCAAGGGCTAACCAGTAATCTTGCCCGTGTTCACGCACGTCAAGCATAGTTTTGGGATTCATTAGGGCCAACTTTTCGAAGGGCGGCAAGAGTGCATCCACTTGGAGGGTGCCGATTCCGGACGTCAAATTTGGAGCGGCGGACGGAATGGAAGCAGAGGTCTGCGTAGCCGATAGACCCTCTATCACCATCAGGCTATACGGGTCACACCCAGCAAAGTCAGGCATTGTACCGAACTCAACCGCTTGATTGTACTGGTATATCTCCGTTACCCACTTGGAGAACACATTCAGAAGCATCTGTTCGTCAGGAGATAGGTGTTTTAATGTCAGAATTTGTTCGAAATCATTAATAATGGTCCCCTTGGGGCAACGGGCATACTGCCCAATGGCGTTCATGAAATCTCCCCTCCGTAGACCAACCGTAGGTTCGCTATGAGGGACATTGCGGGCTTCGTTGAGCACATCGAAGCGTAACTCCCTTGTCTTCTCCCAGATCGTTACTGCATCAAGGGGCCATTCACTTTGCCACTGGTCGGCCAGTGGAGGAGCGTCTTGCTGGAGGTAGGTTACTGCACGCTCCTCGAACTTTTGACTTACATCATGAAGCGGCCAGTATGACGGAGCAAAATCAGACGATCTTGATCGATCCAATCGTCGTGCTACCTCGTCAGGCTTATCGCGCAGACCCTGTATGCGCTGCTCCTTAATCTTACCAAGCGCATCACCGAACGACTTGGAACTGGCATCACGAAAACAAGGTATAATCAATCCGCGCTTGATACCTTCCTCAAAAAGTGTCACCGAATTTGATGGAAGCACGTGTTGTTTAAGGCCACCTGAGATAAACAAGAATATGTCAGGGATTAGAATGCGATCATGGAACAGCAGGTTCCAGATGAGACTCCGGTCAAAGGCACATGGATCAGCCCTGAGAAAGTACTCCAACTGACGATCCGCCATAGAAAAGTAGACGGGACGCTGGATGTCTGGCATAAACTACTCCTCACTTATTTAGGTCGAATGATTATCTCTGCTGCCCCTACAAATGGCTTTTTCTCTCGGACAATGTAGGCCTGTTTCTCGTGGAGAAGAACGTCGAGGGCGATCCGGCAGTCAAGGACGCATCGCAGATCGTAGCCGTCCATGAGGATCACCCGTTCGTCGCCTTTGCCTTCCAAGCTGGACAGGCATTCATCAGAGAAGCCGTTGAACGAAATAAACAACGCTCGGCCATCACCGCCAAATGCGTCACGCGCCCGATCCCGAAGCACGGAAACATCAGCGGCAGATGATTTGTCCTTGCGCCATCTGACTTCGGCGAGGTACCAGTGGCTGTCATAGTAAAACTGGCCGTCCACCTGTTCTCCGTCACGCCGGAACGGGCCTCTGGAATCAGTGGCATAATGGTCGAAAATGCTATTCATGAGCTTCTCAAACTCGTCGCCGCGATTCTTCGCATTCGCGATCCCATGAATGCGATCAAACTCGTCGCGGAATCCCTGCAGTTTGGCATGATCGAGGTCGGACATTCGCACGCGATCTTCACGCTTGAACTGCATTTTCCGCTCTTGTTCTCGCTGTTGCGCCAGATAATCCTCTTGACTCCGCCACTTGCTATAAGCCGTCTGCAAATTCTTGAGAGTTCTGACTGCGTTATCCTTGCGACGATATTTGTCGTTTGGGATCGTCTCGACCGAAGGCCAGTAGTAGATCTTCGTGAGCATCGTTCGGGCTACCTTCGCACCCTCATCTGCGTAGTCTTCGAGGCGGTCGAGTACGTGCTTCACGATTTTGATGGTAGCTTCTTCCTCCGCCTGCATTTTCTTGACTTCAACCAAGACAGCCACCGGCACACCGCACTCCTTCAAGAAGGAGTAGACGTCCTTTCTGAACCAGATTAGCCACTTGATGGCGTGTGCCAGAAGATCCGCAAGGGCGGCTGGAACCATCATAGAGGGCTAACTTTCATAGCTGCATACTCGAGAGGGCAATTTTGGGCTTGACTTTGTTGGGCGAAGTGGATATATTAGGCCAATCCGGTCTCGCCGGAGGTGGATGGCGAAAGCTATTGGGCCCCGCAAGGGGCTTTTTCTTGTTTCTGACATGAGGTCGGTATACTTTCAGCTTGACATTTCGCTATATAGATCGTATATTTTGCATAATCCGGTCGCCGGAGGTTGATGACGAATGCCATCGGAGCCCCCCAAAAGGGGGCTTTTTGCGGTATTTCATGCCGCAAACAACCTCACCTTTGTATCATTCATTATGGTTTGCGGATCACCTACGGCCTGCAACGCAGCCAAACCTCCGGGTTTGTGGACTTCCGGCACGAAGAAGATTTGCTTGTTCTCGAGTTCCTCAGTTCCTCCGCGGGAGAATTGAGCGGCGACTGCTTTTAGAGTGGCAGCAGCGTTCGCAGGAAACTCAGCAAGCCATTGCTCATTTTTATATGTGAACGCAAGCGCGCGACGTTCACGCGTGAGCGGATTCAGGCCATAAGTCAAGCCACCGAGCACGTCAAACAGATCGTACTCATTCATCTCCAAGCTCTGAATGAGAGTGGCAGAGCGGCCGGCTTCGGGCAAATGAGTCAAGAGGTCATTTCGCGACTCCGGCTCAACCCAGCGCTCGCGGAACTTCTCCAGCGTGGGAGCCTCAGCCAGAACTTTGGCGGCAAGGATTTGCTTGTACTCCTCAATCGTGACTGGCGTTGCCTTGCCGTCCACGTTGGCAAGAATGTAACGGCCCGCCTCGGTCACATGCACGTCAAAGCCCTCGACCACGATGATTGGCGGAGGCGGCTCAGCATCACCCGTTGACTCTTTCCGAGGCGGTTGATGGCGAGTGATGAACTCTTCGCCAAAGAGCCGCGTGGCATTGGTGTAATCATAGACGCGAAACATCAGTTTGCCTGACACTTCATCAATGCGAGTGCCGCGCCCGATCATTTGATAGAACGAAATCGGCGACTTCACATACTTGAAAAAGACAATGTTCCGGCAGGAGGGCACATCCACACCCGTGGAGAGCAAATCCACCGTGGTGGCGATGAAATGCGTCCGGGACGATCCGCGGAAGTCGGCAATGAAATCACTCCCGCCCACACTTGCCGTGCAGCGAAAGGCATACGGTTCAACCCGTTGACGAGCCTCTTGCTTGCAGTCAACCGCGTACAGGTTGTTCATCATCGCAGCCACTGCTGCCGCATGATAATCCGTGGCACAAAAGATGATCGTCTTTTGCTCCAGTCCGCCGGTTTCCGACAAGTAATTGCATAAGTCCTGGCACATGGCGAGCACGCGGTCGGGCAGCATGATTTGACGCTCGTAATCCGTAGCGAGGTACATCGCGCGAATGTCCTCGGCGGATACCGGTTCGCCGGTGATGGCGTTGACGGGATTACGGGCAATGATCTGTTCGATGGTAATTCCGGTACTATCTAAGTTCACCCGGCCCTTCTGGATCTCGCACAGGGCAAGGTAGCCGTCCTCGATACCCTGCCCCATCTCGTATTCATAGACCGGATCACCGAAGTATTTGAGATTGTCGGCATTGATCTGGGCGTCACGGGCGATTTCTGACCCGGCGCTTTCAGGCAACTTGATGCTTCGCGGTGTTGCCGTCAAGCCGATTTGCACTGCGTCTGGATTGCGAGTGAGGATTTGAGACCACTTGCCCCACGCCGAGCGGTGGCACTCATCAATGATGATGTGCGAGAAGTAGTTTTCGGGGTAATTCTGTGTAAGGAAATTCGCCGTCGCGTCCTCATTGTCTACATCGAGAGTTTGGTAGGTGGCCACCAGCACACGAGCGTTTTTCTGTGGATTACCGGCAGAAGCGGCAGCGGCATTAGAACCGAATACATTTTGCAGGGCACCCAATGCTTGGGAGCGGAGTTCGTCGCGGTCACAAACAAACAGCGCACGGTGAAGTTGTCCGGCGTCGGCAATCCGCTTGAGTAGGTGAACGGCGATGTACGTTTTGCCCGCGCCAGTCGCTAAGGACAGAAGCGCGCGTTTCGGTTCACCGGTATGCTCACAATGGGCAATCTTCTCGAACACCGCCCGGATTGCCGCGTCCTGATAATATCGCCGCGTCGCCTCGCCGTTATGATAGGGAACGAGCAGGGGCTTGGCTGCGGGATCAGAGAGCTTGAAACCTGCTTGTTGTTCGTAGCGGGTGCGGAGGATCTCGGGCGAGGGAAACTCAGCCATCGGAGCCGCAGTCGTGGTCATGCCCGTCGAACGGTCAAAGGCAACAAACTGGTGACCATTACTGGAAAACACAAAAGCTACGTTCAGCCGTTTGCAGGCGGCGTACCCTTTTGCCTGTTCGAGTCCGTGGTGAGGCGGAAGGTCCTCTGCTTTAGCCTCGATTAAGGCTACCGCGACCGGTTGAGTGTGGATATTGACCTGAATGCGGAGTACATAGTCAATCCGTCCGGCACGCCGCCGACGCGGGCGATTACCCACGAGTTCGACGGCTCCAGCAGTCTCTTCGCGCTTGATGAGATCTTCCGTCCATCCACGGTTGTGGAGGGCGGGGTCAATCAGCTTAGCACGGGTATCGGCTTCGTTAAGGGACATGCAAGCTCAGAATGAATATTGCTACGCTCGGACAATCGGTCACGCGCTACCTAATTAATCAATTTACCTTAATAATTCGGAAAAGTCAAGTGGTGGATTCCGGCGGAGGCCGAAGGAAAATCCGAAATCCAAAATAAGATTCCGGCAGGGTTGCGAGGATCCTGACTTTCGTCAGGACAAGTGTTTGCTCTATGTGTTTCGCTGCGCGGTCTATTATGCGAATCATAAGAAGCATGACCCGGAAAAATTGAAATGGTGGAAGTGGAAGGACTGAGGAAAACGAGAAATTAGAAAGGCGGGCTGATGGGGCTGCCTTTTTTTTGCAGAAAAGGAGTTCGGAGGGCGGGTCTCCGTTTGTTCGATCAGATCCTCGGCTTGTCATTTGATTCAGACCCGCCCCTACTACGCAATCGTGATAATGATACCACGATAATTGGGAATTAAGAGCGCATATCCATGCGGCGCTACGAAGACGGGCACAATCGGAATTGTGCCACGGCGGGAGCGCGGGGAAAAAAGAAAAGAAGATTCCGGCGGGGTTGCAGGCCAGCACCGAGGACGGTGCTGGCTAGTAATAGATTAGTCGCAACCTACTTTAGAGAAGTACTATAATCCCACTCCAGAGGGACTATTTCGACTTTTTCGGGAGGCAGGTTATACGGTTATTCCTTCAGGATTTACAATCCGGACATCTCTGTCAATAAATCATTTTTGGGTTGCTATTCATAGGCATTTTCCTTATATTAAGTATCTGTAGATTGTGTCGTTACCTCTCCGAAGAGGGCGCAATCGGAGCAGAGAATGTTCTGTTTTTCACGTAATTTAGGAGGATGGAGGATGCGAGAGTGACATCAGACAATAACAAATTAGCATCGGTTGAAGTCACCCCCAATTTGTGCAAGGCCTGTCAACGCTGTGTCGAGGTCTGCGCACCGGGCGTGCTGATGACCAACCCGGAAAAAGCATTCAATGAGCTGGGCTACCAGTGGATTGTCTATACAGGTGAAGGCTGTACCGGCTGCGGCGTATGTTTCTATGTTTGCCCCGAGCCGGGTGGAATCAAAGTGCAGAAGAGGGAGCGAACGAAGGCGACATCGTAATCGCCGGAGAACAGATATGAAAAGAGATCTTATCAAAGCCAATGAAGCCCTCGTGAAGGGCGCGATCATGGCGGGTTGTACCCAATACTATGGCTACCCGATTACTCCCGCTTCAGAAATCGCGGAAGCCGCATCGGTTTATATGCCGGTGTGCGGTGGAACGTTTATTCAGGCGGAGTCTGAAGTCGCCGCCATCAATATGGTTTACGGAGCTTCGGGGGCGGGAGCGCGAGCCATGACTGCCTCATCCGGCCCTGGCATTTCGCTGAAACAAGAAGGTGTGTCCTATCTTTCCGGCGCCGAATTGCCGGCAGTGATTGTGGATATTATGCGCGCCGGTCCCGGACTGGGCAATATTTGGCCGGAACAAGGTGACTACAATCAGGTTGTTCACGGCGGCGGGCATGGCAACTACAAAGTCATTGTGCTGGCTCCCAATCGTGCTCAGGAGATGTGCGATCTGACTATGCTGGCGTTTGATCTGGCCGACAAGTATCGCATGGTGGTTTACATTCTTGCGGATGCATACGTCGGGCAGATGATGGAGCCGGTTGAGTTTCCCAAGGTCAACAAGAAAGCTCCGCATCGGCCGTGGGCATTGTATGCGGATAAGGCCTCGCAGCCGAATGTTATAACGTCCATCGTGTTCAGCGCAGAAGCCCTTGAAGAGCACAATCTCAAACTGCAGGCACGATACGCTCAAATCGAAAAGGACGAAGTCCGGTTTCAGGAAATACAGTGTGAAGATGCCGAACTTATCCTGATGGGTTATGGCTTCGTCTCGCGCCTGTTGCAGTCCACTATCGAGGTCTTGAGAAAGCAGGGAAAGAAAGTGGGTATGCTGCGACCCATCTCACTCTTCCCGTTTCCCAATCAGCGAATTCAGGAACTTGCAGCGCAGGGCAAGCACTTCCTGTGCGTAGAACTCTCTAACGGACAGATGCGAGACGACGTGTACCTTGCCACTTTTAAAAAAGACATCGTGCATTTCTATGGCCGGATGGGCGGCATGGTTCCGTCGGTCGCGGAAATCGTAGATGTTGCGCTCGGATACTTGAAATAGGAGGCCAATGAAAATGACAACCAAAGCAAACGTTCTCGAAAAAGCAACGGCCTTCTACGACCATTTTGAGCGCAAAGGCGGTCAGGATCAAACCACACACTACTGTCCCGGTTGCGGTCATGGAAATGTGCACAAACTCATTGCTGAAGCCCTCGATGATCTCGGGCTTGCTGAGCGAACGGTGTTTGTATCTCCGGTGGGTTGCTCGGTTTTTGCCTATTACTATTTCGACACGGGCAACATTCAGGCGGCGCATGGTCGCGCACCGGCCGTGGGAACCGGAGTAAAGCGCACAAGGCCGCACTCAATTGTGATCTCCTATCAAGGAGACGGTGACCTTGCTTCGATCGGCGGATTGGAGATTATCCATGCCGCCAATCGCGGCGAGAATATGACGGTCTTCTTCATCAACAACGCGATTTATGGCATGACCGGCGGGCAGATGGCGCCGACCTCGCTGATCGGGCAGAAGACCAGCACCAGTCCGTATGGCCGCACCGTCGAGAACGAAGGTTATCCGATTCGAATGTGTGAACTAATCTCCACGCTCGAGTCTCCGGTTTACGTCGAGCGCTGTCAGCTTGCCGACGTGAAGGGAATCATGGCGGCGCGCAAGGCTGTGCGCAAAGCGCTTCAGAATCAGGCCGATGGCAAAGGCTTCTCGTTTGTCGAGTTGCTGTCACCTTGTCCAACGGGCTGGAAGATGACCACGCATGACTCACTGCAGTGGATCAAAGATTTCATGATACCCTATTTCCCCGTCAAGGTCTTCAAGGATGAGTCGGCAACCCGCAATGGTCGGATTCGCGAGCCAAAGGAATACACCGATGAGGAACTCTTCAAGGCTCTGAATCTTGGGCTGCTGGGAGAATCGCAACCCCGTGATGCGGAATTCCTGAAGAACTTCAAGACGGTGGAAATGAAGATTGCTGGTTTCGGCGGACAGGGAGTGCTCACCGCCGGAGCGATTCTGGCCGCAGCAGCCATGCAGGAAAATCTTGAGGTCTCGTGGATTCCATCCTATGGCCCCGAGAAGCGTGGCGGCACTGCGAATTGCTCGGTAATCTTGAGCAAGGATTCGATCGGATCGCCGATGGTCGTGAGTCCGAATGTGCTTGTAGTAATGAATGATCCATCGCTGGATACCTTTGAGGACGCTGTCGTTTCCGGCGGACTTGTTATTGTGAACTCCTCAATCATCACACGCAAGTTGAAGCGTACTGACGTGGATGTCTTGTACATTCCGCTGAGTGATATTGCCGCTGATCTGGGACTAAACGCCGCTGCGAATATGGTGTTGCTTGGCGCCTATCTGGAGTACACTAAGCTCTTCCCGCTTGATCATCTGAAAAAGATTATTCCGTATACACTAAAGCGTAAAACCTTGGCTGAAGCAAACGTCAAGGCAGCAGAGGCTGGCGCTCAGTGGATGCGGGACAACAACAAGCGATAGAAATCGTAGTGCAGTTGACATCCCCTTTCTGCTCGAATAATGCAAACACCCCGACCACTTTTGGTTGGGGTGTCTCGTGAAAAACGGAACATTGTCTTGGTATTGAACTTCGACCGGGCGTTTGTGGATTTAAGTGGTTTCCGAAAGTAGGTTGCAATCACGGATTCCATCTGGTGCGGAGCAGCACCGAGGACGGTACTGCCTAGTAATGGCGGGTCTCGTAGAACAATATCGCAACTTGCTTTCGAGAAGTACTATAGGCTCCTGATTACGCTCATTACAATACATGTATCGCTATTTCCTGTACGCTCTCATTCTGCTGGCCATTTTCGGAACCGGCGCGACGTTTTGGTACGGTTGGGACTACTATGCGTTGCCGCTGAGCCAACGCGGAGAACATGCGCTGTATGCTCTGCTGAAACCGGGCGGACAGATCGGACATGGGCTTGGTTTTCTCGGAACCTTTCTACTTGGCGCGCTGTTTCTATATACGCTACGCAAGAAGTGGAAGCGACTTTCCAAGTTCGGAAACGTCCGCATTTGGCTGTTGTTCCATATTTTCTGTGGCATTGCCGGGCCGGTATTTATTACTCTGCACACAAGTTTTAAGGTGGGTGGTCTTGTGGCGTGGAGTTATTGGAGTATGATGGCTGTCATGCTCTCAGGATTCATCGGGCGATTCCTGTACGCGCAGATTCCAAGAACTTTGACAGGTACCGAACTCAGCCGTGAAGACCTCGCACAGAAGACAATGCAACTGTCGCGGGAAATGGCCCAGAGCTATTCATTCTCAGAGGAGGCAGTTGTGGCCATAGACCGGTTTACCGGAATGAAACGAGACAAAGTTGGCTTGGGTGCAATCTGGGCGATTTTCGCCGATGATTTGAGCCTCTGGTACCGGCTTCACGCGTTGCAACGCTTGTTGCTCGCGGAATCCAAAATCAACCGCACTGATATTTCTCGCTTGCTTTCGATGATCAAAGAGCGCTCTATTGTTGAGCGGAAGATTGCCTATCTCTCTACAGCCCAGCAGCTCTTTCACTACTGGCATGTAATTCATCGTCCGTTTGCCTATGCGATGATAATCATTGCTGTTATCCATATCCTTGTGGCCGCGCTCTTGGGTTATACCTGGGTGTTTTGAGCGATGGAAACTCTGCTAAGTTTCGTCATCGGCAGCGCGATTCTCCTGTTCTTCCTGCGCAAGTATCTGAAGAAACTTGCTCCGGAATTCCATGCGAAGAGCACTATTTCGCAAACGGATACTTCAACCAAGTTGTGCCCCAAATGCGCCTATCGCATGAACACAGGCGCAGGATTTTGCCCGGCGTGTGGTACTCCGCAAGTCATCTATACGATTAAAAGTGCGAAGACCGTTGAGGGAGTCTCGCAAGAGAATGGACAGAGAAAACCTCACCCGATCATTGATGCTTCACTCTGCATCGGCTGCGGCGCGTGTGTGGAAGCGTGTCCTGTGCAAGGCGTCTTGAAAGTTATCGGCGGCAAGGCACAGGTCATCAACTTGCCTGCTTGCGAGGGGCACGGCGATTGCGAGAAAGTTTGTCCGGTCAATGGCATCACATTGGTCACGGATGACGCAGTGCGTATTATTGAAGTGCCGGACATTAATGAAAACTTCGAGACTAACGTTCCCGGAGTGTTCATTGCCGGTGAATTGGGCGGACTGGCGCTTATCAAACATGCCATCAATGACGGTCAACTCGTTATGGAGTATCTCTACAAGCAGATCAAGCTTGCGGACTATCCGCCCGCAGAAGATGTCTATGACGTCATTATTGTCGGAGCAGGACCGGCGGGATTGTCGGCTGCGCTAAGCTCAAAGGCGCGCGGTATCAAATATCTATGTCTCGAAGCCGGAGAAATCGCTTCGACAATTCGGCAATATCCGCGCCATAAGTTCGTGATGGCCGAGCCTTTGGAGATCCCGCTCTATGGCAGACTGTGGGTGCACGATACTTCAAAGGAAGCGCTGCTCGAAATCTGGGAAACGATTGTCAAGAATACGGATGTGCGGATTCTCACCGGCCATCGGGCGTTGAATGTTCAGAGGGATAACGGACTTTTCAGGGTCAACACAGACTCCACATCCTATAAGGCACATTATGTCGTGCTCGCGATCGGCAAGCGAGGGAATCCGCGCAAACTTGGTGTTGCAGGCGAGGAACTCAGCAAAGTGATCTACCAACTCATCGAGGCGGAGTCCTATCATCACTCCCATTGTCTTGTAGTGGGTGGAGGTGACAGCGCTATCGAGTCCGCAGTCGCGCTCGCCCGGCAGCCGGGAAACACGGTGCATCTTTCTTATCGCAAAGACTCGTTCGCCAACGTAAAGGAACGCAACCTTCTCAAGATCAACGACCTTGCTGCCAGCGGAGCAGTGACGGTTCTTTTCAATTCAGGCGTTGAAGAAATCACAGCAGAGCGGGTGCATCTTCGTGTGGCCGGTGAACCTCTGACACTGCCCAACGACTATGTGGTGATCAATATTGGCGGCGAGCCTCCGACGGAGTTCCTGCAACGGGTCGGTGTGCGAATGATCCATAAGCAAATCCTATTTGAGCAGACGTCGTGGCAGGCAGCCTGAGTGCGCGGAGGTTTTTTGCTGTCTTTACTTCACTGCTCCTTGCAGCGTGGCCGGGATATGCACAGTTCTCACCGGGGCCGTTATCGAAGACACATCGTACCCTTGAAGGCTTGACCAATTGCACGCAGTGTCATGATCTCGGTCAGGGAGTGTCTTCGGCAAAATGCCTTGATTGCCATCAGGAGATTGCCAGCAGAGTGAAGGAAAATCACGGCCTGCATCCACAGTATGTTGCCGCCGATAAGCAGTGTTTCGATTGTCACGTTGAGCATCGCGGAGTGGATGTATCGCTGGTGGTTTGGGAGAGTGGGCGGGACAACTTCGATCACAAACAGACTCACTTCGAACTGCTCGGCAAGCATAAGGAGCAGACTTGTGTCAAGTGTCATGAACCGCGATTCACCCATCAGAGCATTGTCACCAAGGATGGGCTCAAACGCAGCGGACAAACCTATCTGGGACTGAGTTCCGAGTGTACATCTTGCCATGCAGATTATCACCGTAAGCAGATTACGCGCGGCTGCAAGGAGTGCCACTCCGAATCGAATTGGAAGGAGCCGATCAACTTTGACCATGCCCGCAGTAAGTATCCCTTGACGGGCAAGCATTCATCGGTGGAATGCAATAAATGCCATCTGCCCATGACTGGAGAAAAGCAAACCGGCCTTGGCGCGGAAACTACATTATACTTCAAGTACACCGGATTCAACTTTGAAACCTGTACGGGTTGTCATACTGATCCGCACAAGAACGCGCTTGGATCTGAGTGTGCCAAGTGCCATTCGACGTCGGGCTGGAATGAACTGGCGAGTGGAGCTTTCAATCATGACCAGACCAAGTTTCCATTACGCGGAAAGCACAGAGCGGTTGCCTGTGCAAAATGCCATCGCAGCGGAGTGAGTTCCCGACCGGAGGCGTTTTCCAAGTGTTCGGATTGTCATGCAGACTACCATCAAGGGCAGTTTGCGCAATCCTTGAAAACGACGGAATGTTCAGCTTGCCACACTGTGGAAGGTTATTTGCCATCGCTCTATTCGCAGCAGGATCATGGTAAAAGCAGTTTTCCTTTGACGGGCGCGCACCTTGCACTGCCGTGTGTCTTGTGCCATCGGAAGGATGTGAAGCTGCCTTCGCAGTTTCGCTATGCGGACAAATCTTGTATCAGTTGTCACTCAAATCCGCACGGCGAGCAGTTCGCCAAGTTCGTTCAGAAAGAGAGCGGATGCGAAGGTTGCCACCAAACCGCGCAGTGGAAAGCGGCTAACTTCGATCACAGCAAGTCGGGTTTCAATCTTGACGGGCGACACAGCAATCTTACTTGTGCAAAATGCCATAAACAGCAGGATGCGTTAGGCAAGGCGATTTACACGGGATCACAGAAAGCCTGCGTATCGTGTCACGAGGATAAGCACTACGGACAATTTGTTAACGTGGATGGAAAGAATCCCTGTGAACACTGTCATAGCGTGACTGGATGGAAGCAATTACTTTTCGACCATGGAAAGACGCGGTTTGCCCTTACCGGAGCCCATCAGCGGGTGACCTGTGAGAAATGTCATCCTGCAGAACTAAAAGAGACAGACAAGCTGGTGGTTCGCTACCGAGGCGTCTCATTTGCTTGCGAAAGTTGTCATGCCACACAGAGTATTCAGAGGTGATGTGAAGAGTCTTTATTGGCTGATTTTATTGTGTGTTGTTGTATCTGCTCTGGCTGCTGAGTACAAACAGGGCGAGATTCGCTACCTTTCCACCGATCGCGTGTTTCTCAATTCTGGAAGCGACGCGGGGCTGCAAATCGGCGACACGGTCGAAATCAAGCGTGGCACAGAATGGAAAGCTATGCTCGTCGTTGAAAGTCTATCCAGCATGAGCGCCTCTTGTTCTGTATTGGATTCTGCTTTCAAGGCGAAAGTTGGTGATCCCGTACGCTGGAAGATCCGAGAGATTGAGGCTCCTATTCAGATCAGCGAACAGAGCAGCGCTGCAGAGCAGCAGACAGCAACGTCGCAAGCGCAGGCACAGCAAATGAAAAGGAAGCGGCGGGATGTTCGCGGTTCTGTCACTGCCGGAGCGAGTTACTACCGGAATCAGGGAACCACGGACACGCGATTATCGCCCTATGTCCAAACCAGCGTGTCGGGCAATCGCATCAATGGCTCTGGTTTTTCCTTTCAAGTACAGGGCAGCTATCATTGGTATACCGGTGATCTTTCGCGCTCGCTTCCTTCG
>JAGVEU010000508.1 GCA_020057985.1 Calditrichota bacterium
GAGGATCAAGGCAATTCGTCAAATATTCAAACCGGCGGCTTAGAAAGAACAAAAATGAAACTCGGATACACCTTTCTACACATTTTTCTGGACATTACCTTTGGCGTTTAGTTCCCCAAAAAACTCTTGACTTAAGAACTCTGATTACATAACTTTATAGCCAGGTAGGTAGCACTGGGGTATCTACGAAAGGACTCCACTGCAACAATAGGGCATAGTCTTCGGTGAAGGACTTGTGTGACCTCTTCAGAGTTTTGTCTCAGTGTATTTGATTCTATAGGTAAGGCTTCCGGGGCGGCTTTGTTTAAGAGAGACGTATCAAATAATGCGCTAATGATACGGATGGGCTCGTGCCCATAAGTCACCATTAACCCACTACAGGAGGATTCGTAATGATCTATCTGATCGATCCGCAGAATCCAGGCATTGCGGGATGCACCCTCAAGTTCATCAATCCGTGCCCGAAGGATTTTGTAGTTCCGTTGTACGGAATTGATCCTACGGAGATCTGAGGCTAACTGATCAGCAGAGAGGGGGTTCGCCCCCTCTCTGCAAACCATGTCGCGCTGAATGCTTCTTCCCGGACAAACCAACACTGCCACATTGATGGCCGTCCTCCTGTTCTTGGGACTGTTGAAAAACCTCGGAGTTGTCATTGCGAGGAGTCCCGCAGTCGCGGGACGACGAAGCAACCTGCGCGCCCGCATCTGGAGAGCGTAAATCGGGATTGCTTCGTCGTGCTCCATACCCGGCATCACCTCTCCGCACACCTCGCAATGACACGGTCTGGGCTTTTTCAGCAGCCCCTTGATCTAATACCTTTCTGTGTGCGGACGCATTCGGCGGGTGTCAGTTGCACCTTCCTCGACTCTCCGCCAAATCAGCCTGTTTCATAGCGAAGACATTCCTCAGGACAAATTACGGCTTGACAAAAGCCCCCCTAAGTTGTATTAGTTTTATTGTCCTAACCGCGATTCATCCCGTGTAGTGCGGGTCCGGTCAGTGTTTGAGGTCGATCCGATAGGAATAGTTTTCAGTGGCGCTGGCGGTGAAGCGCCCGATCTCGGCAGTAGGACAATCTGGGTGAGAGACAGCAGTGAACAAGAGAAAATGAGCAAGATCTCACGCTACAATCACTTTCAGAATTGGCAAGACGGTTATCGCATCGCATTCAACGCCTTCACCGGTTCTCTTGCACTGATGACTGACGAGAACTACCTGACCTATCTCGGCCTGGCTGCCAAGATGGCCAACGGAGGCAACTTAAATTCATTCGAACAAGAACTTCTGAAGCAGCTCGAGTACGGCCATTTTATGTATCCCGATCAAAGCGACGAGTTCCAAACACTCAAGTTCCTCCACGGTAGTGCTCGTTATGACAGATCGCAACTGGCACTAATCGTCGCCCCCACACTGGCATGCAACATGGCCTGTCCATATTGTTATGAGGACAACAAGAGCGGCAAGATGACTCCCGAAATCGTGAATTCCATCGTTGATTTCGTAAGCAAGCGCGCACAATCGTTGGAGAAGCTTGACATCAACTGGTATGGTGGGGAGCCTCTGCTGGCAATGGACATCATCGATGATCTCTCCACCAGACTTGTGAGCCTCGGAAAAGAAAAGCAGTATACCTACACGTCGTCGATCGTCAGCAATGGTTATCTGCTGAACCGGGAAACTGTCGACCGACTGGTTGCGCTCAACGTCTCGGTCTGCCAAGTGACTCTGGATGGTCCCGCTCGGCTTCACAATGTCAAGCGTCCTCTCAAGAACGGGAAAGAGAGTTTCCAGACGATCGTTGACAACGTCAGTTATGCCTGCACAAAGATGCTGATTTCAGTGCGAATCAACATTGATAAGACTTTCGATGCGCCGGTGATAGCCGAATTGCTCGCAGAGTTGACACAGGCCGGCATCCAGCAAAGAGTGGCCGTCAATTTTGGGCAGCTTGAACCCTCATCAGCAATCTGCGCGGCAGTTGCTGAGGCCTGCTATGAAGTGGCCGATTTCTCCCAGGTTGAGATCGGTTTCTATCGACAGTTGCTGGATGAAGGTTTTCGCATAGAGAAACTTCCACGTCCGACCGCCGCCTTTTGCATGGCTCATCAGATCAATGCCTTCCTTATCGATCCGGAAGGTTATCTCTATCGCTGCTGGAACTACGTTGGTGACCACGACAAAGCAATGGGGCATATCCGCGACGCCGTCGACTATCAGAATCTGAACTTCACACGACTCTTTGCCTTTGATCCATTTTCCGACCCGCTTTGCAGCAACTGCGACATACTACCCATATGTATGGGCGGATGTCCGTCCAACCGCGCCGATCGTGGACAAACGGGCGAGAAAGTATGTCAGAGTTGGAAACACAACCTGACTCCTATGCTGGAGATTATTGCCAGATCGCGCCAGCAGCAAGCCAAATCCACACCGAAGGAGCAATCATGACTGACTTCAAGTTCTATCCTCATGCCGTAGTCTGGGAGATTACGTTTGCCTGCAACATGCGCTGCCTGCATTGCGGCACAGCGGCCGGAAAGAAGAGACCAGACGAACTCACAACAGATGAAGCTTTGAGGTTGATAGACGAACTGGCCGAGCTTGGCACCGACAATATCGCTCTTTCCGGGGGAGAGCCGCTGCTGCGAGAGGACTGGTTGCTTCTGGCGCGGCGGATCAAAGAGCGTGGCATGAACCCCCTGATGATAACCAACGGATTGGCTGTCACTGACAAAGTAGTTGAGGATATGGCAAGTGTTCCGCTGGGCAAAGTGGGTGTCAGTTTCGACGGCGCTGAGAAAACTCACAACTACATTCGCCAGCGAAATGACAGTTTCAGAGGCGTTCTGCAAGCCATGAAGAAGATGGCCAAAAACGGGTCTCCGCAGTTTTGTGCTGTTACCCAGGTCTCCAACATCAATATTGATGAATTGGATGAGATTCGCAGAATCTTGATAGATGTCGGCTGTCGCCAATGGCGCGTTCAACTGTGCACTTCAACCGGTAGAATGAAGGATAGCCGCGAACTCGTTCTGTCTCTTGACAACTATCCCCGCTTGATTAACAAGCTGATAGAGATGCAGGGGAAGGATGATGAAATCCTGATCGACGC
>JAGVEU010000336.1 GCA_020057985.1 Calditrichota bacterium
GACCGTTCAGATGTGAGGCTCGATGATGGAGATGATATCGCAGTTGGTTCAATCACACTTCATGTCCTGCATACTCCGGGTCATACTGAAGATAGCATTTGTTTGTTCACTCCCGGCTATCTCTTTTCCGGGGATACACTATTTGTTGGCAAGGTTGGCGGAACGCGATTCGGCGATGACGCTTGCAAAGAGTATGACAGTTTACAAAAGAAATTGCTAACACTTCCTGACGAAACGCGCGTCTGCCCGGGACATGATTATGGTGTGCGCCCAATCTCCACTATCGGCGATGAGAAACGCGAGAATCCATTTCTGCTGCAACCTGATCTTGAGCATTTTGTGAGCCTTAAGCGCAACTGGCTGGCTTACAAAGCCGAGCACGGAATCCAATGAGTCTGGAAGCACGTGCTCGCGCATCGCTTTTCCCCGCAGTGGTGGCGGTTTCCTCCTCTGCGCTTTTTGTGAGACTGGCAGCCGCTCCGCCGATCGGCGCCGCCTTCTGGCGCGGTGCAATCGCAGGTCTGGCGTTCCTTCCGATCCTGTTGATACCTCACTTCCGCCGCCAGTTGAGTGAGGTTACAGCGAAGCAGCTATGGCCGATAGCCCTTGCGGCCACGATTATTGCCTTTCACCAGATCTGCTTTATCACAAGTTTAAGCATGACGTCCGTTGCGGCGAGCACATTTCTGACCAGCACCCAGCCGATCTTCACCGCGATACTCGGTGGATTGATCATCCATGAGCGAGTGACCCCGCGGAGTTGGTTTGCGATCATTGGAGCCATCTTCGGTATGGCAATTATCACGTTCTCCAAACCGGCGGACGGGATTCCCAGAGATCATGTGTTGGAAGGCAATTTGCTTGCGCTGCTCGCCGCGCTGTTGGCTTCGCTGTATACTCTGGCCGCTCGCAAACTTCGGCAGAAGACCCCGCTCGTTCCTTATATGCTGATTGTTCATGCCTCGGGATCCGTGTTTCTCGGGATCATCATCGCTCTATTCGGCATCAACCTCACACAGTACTCAGCACAAACGTGGCTTGGACTGATTCTGCTGGGTTTGATTCCGACTCTAATCGGGCATTCCCTATTGACTTATGCCATCAAGCACTTGAAGGCCTTTGTGGTTAACGCGGTTATTCTCGGCGAACCAGTGGGGGCAACTATCATGGCCGCTTTGTTTCTGAATGAAGCGGCGCGTTGGCAGACCTTACTTGGCGGAGCCATTATCATCCTGTGCATATTGTTCATTATCTTCGAGCGAGTGGCTCATGAACGCTGAACCGATTGTTGAAGTTCGCGGCTTGTGTTTTAGCTACGACGCGCAGAATGTCTTGAAGGACGTGAGCTTCCAAGTTGAACGCGGAGAATTTCTTGGACTTATCGGCCCGAACGGCGGAGGCAAGACAACGGTCTTGAGAATTCTGCTTGGTCTTGAAACCGACTATCGGGGAATCGTAACCGTGTTTGGAGTTGTGCCGTCTCGCAACCATGAGTGGCGAAGACGAGTGGGAGTAGTTCCTCAAGTACAGCAGTTCCCGCCACGGTTTCCCGTTCTTGCCCGCGACGTGGTGGAGATGGGCACTCGCGCACGCGGCGCTCCCAATCTGACGCGAGTCGAGCGGAAGAACAGGGTAGAGGAGGCGCTCGAGCTGGTTGGAGCAACCCCCTATATTGATAAGCCGATTTATCAACTATCAGGCGGACAAAGGCAGCGCGTTCTCATTGCACGCGCACTCTCCGGAAAGCCCGACCTTCTGTTGCTGGACGAGCCGACCGTTGGCGTGGATGCAGAGGGCCAGGATCTGCTCTTGCAATGGATTGCCAAATGGAGAAAACAAACTCAAATCACTGTCGTTCTTGTCACGCACGATGTTGGAGTCATCGCTCCTTTGGCAGATAAGCTCGCATGTTTGAATATCGAATTGCACTTCCATGACCGTCCTGACAAACTCACCGGCGAGGCTATTCAGAAAGCTTACGGATGTCCTGCCGAGTTGATCTTCCACAGCGGCATTGTCCCGCATCGCGTAGTCAGCGAGCATCGGCACTAAGTTCCTCCCTCTTCAACAGGGAGATAATATGCACTTCATAGAATTACTCAGTTACGGCTTTGTTCTGCGCGCCATACTTGCTGCCGCCCTACTTGGGGTAGCATGTGGTGTGCTCTCGTTCTTTGTAGTGCAGCGCAGCCTTGCCTTCATGGGGCATGGTGTGGCTCATTCGCTGGTTGCAGGTGTTGGCATAGCTGTTCTCTTTGATTGGCCCGTTTTCTGGCCAGTGTTAATCACCGCAATTCTGGTAAGCACAGCAGTAGGATGGATTACGGAACGGAAGCAGGTTTCGGAAGACAGCGCTATTGGCATTACGCTTTCCGCCGCGCTTGCTTTCGGAATAGTGCTTGTGTCTCTGAAGAAGGGATATGTTGCTGACCTTGAGACCTATCTTTTTGGCAGCTTGCTGGCCGTGTTGCCGCAGGATCTTGTCATGCTTGGAGTTCTGACACTGCTCATTTCGGTAACCGCTATCTGGAAATGGAAACTCCTATTGATGTTCGCTTTCGATTCGGAGGGAACCGCTATTTCCGGTTATCCCGTCAGAGTTATTCGCTATGGCCTGCTTTCTCTGCTGGCCATTATGATTGCTGTGGCGATGAAGATTGTTGGCATTCTGCTGGTGGGCGCATTTCTCGTCATCCCTGCCGCTGCCGCCGGTTTCTGGTCAGCCCGCGCCGGGCGTGTGGTCTGGCTGTCGGTGCTATTCGCACTCATCTCGGCCATCGGGGGGATGCTGCTCTCGATTTCTCTCGACACACCTGCTGGGGCTGCCATTGTGCTGATGCTGGTCACTTTTTTTGGATTGAGCCGCATCTTCGGCAGACTCAACTGAGTCAAACGCGTATTAGGGAGCTCTAGCTATTTCGAATTTCACTCACGTGACCTTTGGAGTCAACCATGTCGCATCGCAAGTCATCTCCTATTCTACTCCTCATCGCGCTTATTGCACTCACGATGTGCCTCATTGCCTCGTGTCGAAAAAGCAGCACCAGTCCCAATGCAATGAACCCAACTACTTTTTCGATCACGTTCTCTGATTGGGATTTTAGCCAGCAAGTTGTCTGGGTAATTCTTCACACCTTGGCAGGTGACTCCGCAACCGCCGTTCGGCAAGTCACGCAAAATGGTGTCGTGGATTTCGGTGATGTGGGAAGCGATCGCGTGACAGTAACCATCGCCATCAACCGGCCGCAGTCGGATATCATGCTGGAAAGCTACTTTGGAGTGCCTGCCGGCTCGTGGGTTTGGAGTCAGTTTCCTTCTGATACAGTGGGAACGGCTGACATAACTTTCGCCTATGCTTCGGGTCAGTATAGTATTGCGACTCTGATTTTCCCCGGATATCAACACTCAATAGTTCCGGGGTCGGATGACACCACGCATTTGCAGTGGTCGGCTATTGTCAACAGGCTTGGAGATGAGAATAAGTTCTCGGCTTATGGATTAATAGAGAGTGTGACAGATACCAAGTGTGGCTGGATTCTCGATCAGCCCTTCACTCCGCTACAGTCAAACCCGTATACAATAGATCTGATGCATGACATACAGACTCGAACCGTTACGGCATCTCGTCCACTCCGCAATCTGACTCTCGTAGCCTATCGTGGAAACTCGTATGCCGAGTTTGCGCTTGCCAGTACCACCAGCTTATTGTTTGACACTACCAGTCATACTCTCCGATACGGTGCATTTCCCGCGCAGAAGTTTTCATTGAGCGGGTCGAATTGGTCTGAGAGTGAGAACTATGGCTATGTGATCATGAGCAATACCATCCCGACGAATCTGAATATTCCCACGGGCACGGTAACGGCATCATACGACTCATCCGCCAACAGATTCCACAATATTAGTTACACCGGCAGGGTGGACGCAATTATCGGAACATGGCGACAGTCTGGATTGGATCAATCTACTGTCTGGAATTCCTATGTCGGTTCGAGTAGTCAGGTGGTAACCCTGCCTATGCTTCCCGACTCTGTGGCGTCGAGCTTGGGCTTGAGCATGTCCGAACTTAGCGGCTGGTCTATGGAAATCCTCGATTATGATCCTGCCGAGGGATTGGACGGTGTGATAAGTCTGTACTTTAGAGGAAACGACCCTTGGCCTGCTCGCTTCAACACCAGCTACTACTACAGCACCTATGTTGGAGTCACGACGACGGAATCTACCGAATCACAAGCGCGATTCAGAAATGAACTTCATCATAAGATGCCGTTCTGAGACAGAGCATCCGCACAAGCTTTCTGAAGAGCGCAATAAAGCGCAGGTCTTCACGCTTGCACTTTTCTTCCGCCTGCAAACAATCTCTTGAGCAACTCCATCGGAGTCTGTTTCAGGCCGCGTCGTTCCCACCACAACATCACCATCGCGAGCAGGAAGAACAGCGCATTCGGTGACCACATAGCGACCCACGGAGCAATGCGGCCACGATCGGCCAAGTCCTCTCCTCCGATGAGAAACACCCAATAGATCAGAAAGAAAAAAATGCTGTATCCGGCGGCGACACCAAGACCGGAAGCGCGCACCATTTGACCGAGCACGGTTCCGAGAATTGCGAAGACAAGACAGGCGGCAGGAATCGAGAATTTCTTATTGATCTCCACCCACATGCTATTGATGCTCCTTGCGTTCCGCTTGGCATCCTGCTTCTCATGCTCTCTGATTTTCTGTCTAAGCTGGAAAATATTCATCTCGCGATCACCCAAATAATCCGAATCGGTCCGCTTCAGTGACATTCCGGGCGCGGTAATTCGAAAGATCGCACGTGCGAAGTCCGTCTCCTGAAACTCACCGTTCTTGAGCTTCGATGCGCGGCTGATTTGACCATCCGCCATCGTGAACTCGAAACCTTCAATAGTTTCAGCATAGCGGAGCGCTCCTTGGCGGGCAGCAATCGAGGTTGCATATTCAGGATCATCCTCCTCGTACACGAGCACATTTCTAAGCTCTGACGTCTCAGGATTGACTTCCTTTGCATAGAGAACGTGACCGGGAATATCGGAAAGAAACACTCCGGGTTCAAGGATCATGGTGGGACGCTTGCGCTTGATGTCTGACTGCAGTTGCCGGGAGCGATGATTCATGACCGGTAATAAGTCATTGTTGAATTCAAACAGCATAACAGCCATAAGCACTCCCATGAATAGCGCTGGAGTAAGCAATCGCAACTGACCGACGCCGCAAGTCTTGAAGGCGGTGATTTCTCCATCCGCAGAAAGCCTCCCATACGCGCTTAACACTGCTACCAACACCGCCATCGGCACGGCCAAAGCCAGCATCCAAGCCAGATTGAGGGCAAAGAACTCCAGCACGGTCATCCATGGCAATCCCTTCCCCGCGATTTTGCCCAACATCTGCACCAGCAAGTTGAGCACAAATAAGAAGACAATCAGGCTCAAGCTGAAAAAGAAGGGCGGAATGAACTCGCGAAATATGTAACGAAAAAAGGTCATAATCGCTTTCCCTCCAGGACAGTGGAGGGACAAAGGGGGGTGACACACATAAGATACGGTATTTTCAGTTGATTTTCACCCCCGAAAGGCGTATATTTCATAGCTAAGGCTGCCAAAGCCGGGAGGACTAGTCTAATGGTAAGGCACCGGTCTTGAAAACCGGCGGGCGAAAGCCTTTGGGAGTTCGAGTCTCCCGTCCTCCGCCTCCGAAAGGATGAAGGATGAGGGATGAAGGATGAAGCTGAATGTGGTACAATTTTATACGTAAGTCATTATACTTATTTGTATATCGCTTATTCATGAGGTTTTCGTGGGTCTGACCGTTCTTGAAATAGAAGTCGGCAATCCGGCTAATCCGAAGGTCACCGAGATGGTAGAGTTTCTCATTGACTCCGGTGCCGTTTACTCGGTAGTTCCGGGGCACATTCTTCGACGGCTCGGGATCAAGCCTCTTACGGAACAGAGCTTCCGACTTGCGAACGGCGCGAAAATCACACGCAAGAAGGGTGGCGCTTTATTTCGTTATGGAAAGGCTATCGGTGTGGCCGATGTGATCTTTGGGCAGAGAGGAGACAGCAATCTTCTCGGAGCGATGACTCTTGAGACTCTCGGTTTGGCATTGGATCCGCTACGCCGCGAACTCAAGCCGCTTCCAATGATCCTCGGGGGTTGGCGCTAAATTTTCTATACCTTCTGATTTCTAAGTTTTCATATCTTTTTTTCTTGGAGAGGTGGCCGAGTGGCTGAAGGCGGCGGTTTGCTAAACCGTTGTAGGGCCTAAAACCTTACCCCGGGTTCGAATCCCGGCCTCTCCGCAGCAAACGCACAAGTGCTTGATATTAGTGCTTGTGCGTTTAGGCTTTTCTGGCAATGTACAAAAATGAAGACGGAAATCGCAACATCATCCACTCTTTAGACGCTGCTTGGTTGAAACTAACGGAAAGATCAGTGCACCAAAACCATCAGCTCTTAGGCATGAACAGATTCCGACGAGTGAAAAGCAGAAACCGCTTAGCATCCTGCTTGCTGTCGTTTCTCTTTGCGCTGTCGCTACTCAGCAACGGCTTTGCTGTTGAGCTTCATGACTGCGAACATCATACTGACGATGGCAGCCGAGAGTGTTCGCTCTGCTGGATTTCAGTCACTTCAGCTGAGAACACGCCTACCGTGTGCATTGACTTGTTCGAGACTATTACGCTTTTTTATTGTCCCTCTTTCCAGCAGCCTACTGTCCTTGTCGTATCCTCCCAGCGCGACTCTCGCGCACCTCCTTCCGCGTAACCTCCTATCCCACTACATTACTATCCAGATTGAAGCGCTGTAGGCATAGCCTGCAGATGCTGTTTGCATTTGGAATTAAGTCTACTGAGGTTACCCATGAAATATTCTCTCCTTTGCAGCACAATCATGGCCTTCTTGTTTGCGCTTGCCACCCGTTCTATCGCCGGAGTTGGCATCCCCGACATCTCCGTGATCGGTCAGTTGCGCACCTTCTTGAACGACGATCCCGCGGATATCAATCGCAATCGCGGCCAAATCTCCTTTGATGAATCGGAACTCGTGTTTGATGCTGCTCTCAATCCCTATGCCAGAGGAACTTTTGTTTTTGCTGTTGCCGATGGCGGAATTGAAGTTGAAGAGGGTTATCTGACTCTCAATCGCGGATTGCCCAACGGCCTGTTAGTGAAAGCCGGCAAATATCGCGTCGGTTTCGGCAAGCTCAATCCGGCGCATCCCCACGCATACCCGTTCATTGAGCGTTTTCGGGTACTTGCGGCATACCTGCCGGGTGACGAAGCCTATAACGAAATCGGCGGTCAACTATCCTACCGTTTGCCTTTACCGGGAGATTTGTCATCCACGCTCTCGGCAGATGTTCTGCAAGGCAACTCTTTTCATACGGATACATTAGATATGTCCCGCGATGCGTCCCGTCCGGCACTGCTCGGAAGATGGTCCAATTTCTTCGGCATTGGAGGAGAATCTTCAATGGAAGTCGGACTCTCAGCCACGCAAGGAGTCAACAATGTGGACTTCAAGTCAAAGACTTCCGTTCTCGGAGTTGATGCGAAAGTAAAACTCCGGTTTTCTCCGTTGAAAGTGCTCGTTCTGCAAGGGGAGTTCCTTGCCCTCGATCATGAGCATGCAACTCGCGATTCTGCAACCGGCAATGTGACCAAAGACCACCTAAGACCTGTCGGTGGCTATGTCTTTGCCGACTACACGACACAGAAACGCTATAATGTCGGTGCGAAATATGAACGTTTCCAAAGAGCGGAGAGCGGCAAACCGTGGGATCAATCCGTGGGAGTGTTTGCAGGATTGGCGCTCATGGAGGAAACAACTCTTTTCCGAGTCAACTGGGATCGCTTTATGCCGGATGGCGGCGATGCCTACAATACCTATACTCTGCAGGTGGTTTTCTCCATGGGGCCGCACAAGGCTCACCAATTCTAAACCAAGAAAGATCCAAATATGAAAAAGTTCACCCTACTCGCTTGTTTGGTTCTGCTTGCAGTCCATTCAGCGCTTGCCAAAATCACCGTCGGGGCGTCACTCCCTGACCTTGCATCTATTGCCTCATACATTGGAGGTGACCGCGTGGATGCCTTCTCAATCGCCCGCAGCACTTCCGATCCGCATTCCGTGGAAGTGCTCCCCTCCTACATGGTGCGTGTTTCGCGTGCGGATATCTATCTCAAAGTTGGTTTGAGTCTTGACCAGTGGGCTGACCAAATTATTGATGGCGCCCGCAACTCAAAACTCCGGGTTGTTGATTGCGCGCGGGGAATAACGATTCTCGAAAAGCCGACGGGTGAAGTGGACGCTTCAATGGGTGACGTTCATCCTGAGGGCAATCCGCACTATTGGCTTGATCCACGGAACGGAGCAATCATCGCAGAGACTATTACTGAAGCCTTGGCTGTTGTTGATCCCGCGGGTGAAAGCACCTTCAAAGCCAATCTTGCGAAGTTCCAGAGTGAAACAACTTCGAAGGTGGAGACGTGGAAAGCAGGAGCAAGTTCAATCCCTAATAAAACGATTGTCACCTATCACTCGTCCTGGGCGTACCTTTGTCATGCCTTTGACTTTGCTGTTGCTTCCAAGATCGAACCGATTCCCGGCATACCGCCAACGGCAAGTCACCTCGCCGAGCTTGTGAAAGTCATCCGCGAAGGTCATATCACATCTGTGATTCAGGAGCCGTATTTCTCGGATGATGGCGCCAATTATCTTGCGCGCGAGACGGGCATAAAGGTGCTAAAGCTTGCGCCATCATGTTCCGATACAAGATCCGAATCGTATTTCGATCACTTCGATCGAATCTTGGACAGTCTCAGGTCGGTGAAGCAACCATGATCGAGGCGTTTTCCTATCCGTTCATGTGGTGGGCACTCGCAGCTTCACTTGTGCTGGCGGGGATTCATGCCTATCTCGGATTTCATGTCGTAAAACGGGGCGTGATCTTTGTTGATCTGGCTTTGGCTCAGGTTGCGGCGCTTGGACTTGCTTTGGCCATATTGCTCAACCTGCATGAGTGCTCTTTGGCAAACTACTTGTTTCCACTGACGGCGACGCTAATCGCTGCGGTCTTCTTTGCATGGCTTCGACACCTCGACCATCGCGTTCCACTTGAAGCATTTATTGGAATCGCGTTTGCATCCGCGCAGGCATTGGTCATGCTTATTCTTGCGAAAACTCCTTCGGGGACTGAACATCTCAAGGAGACACTTGTGGGGAGCATCTTTACCGTTGCGCCCGCCACGGTCCTCAAGACTGCACTGATCTACTTGGTGATCGGAGTCGTTCATTTTCTCGTTCGTAAGCCACTTTTCGAAATCACAAATGATCCGGACTCTGCTCGACGAGGAGGTCGAAATCTATTTCTCTGGGATGTGGTTTTCTATGGAACCTTTGGAGTAGTTGTGACATCCTCCGTAAGGATCGCCGGAGTGCTGCTGGTCTTTGCGCTGCTTGTGATCCCCGCTGTGGCCGGTGTGCTGACGTCTGAACGCACGGGAGTCCGGCTGGCTGTTGGCTGGACTTTCGGCTTCTTCTGCTGCATTGCCGGACTTGTGGCGGCGTTCCTCCTGAATGAGCCGGCTGCGCCAAGCATTCTCGTTGTGCTTGTCCTTGGATTGATAATTCATGGTTTATTGGTCAAACTATATCGCAAGTTCGCCTGAGTCTGAATGAGTTGACTATTTCTGCAAGGCTTGTTATATTGGGTACATGCGAGAATTTACTGGCATGAAAGCAGCGCGAGCCTTTATTGTTGCGGTGACAACTCTTGCAGCCGTATGGGCAGATTCAGAGGCGAAGCTCCAAGTGGTGACTTCCACGACTGACCTTGCCGCGATTGCCAGAGAAGTCGGCGGCGAGCAGATCGAGGTCTCATCTGTGTGCAGCGCTACCCGCGATGTGCATTCAGTGGAGATACTGCCCAGCTACATGTTGAAGATCCGGAGCGCAGATTTGTTCTTGAAGGTTGGTCTTGGGCTTGATGACTGGGTGAATAATCTTGCGGCGAACTCGGAAAATGCAGACCTCTTGGTGATAGACTGCTCGCAAGGGATTCACGCCTTGCGCGATGAGAATGATGAAGAGAGCCACGGTCATCTTCATGTGAGTGGGAATCCTCACTATTGGCTTGGACCTTCGAATCTCCCTGCAATTGCGCGAAATATTCATGACGGATTATGTCGAGTAAACCCGAATAATGCAGCATTCTATGACGCGCGAATGACTTTGTTTATTGCGAAGCTCGACAGCGCCTTTGCTAACTGGAAAGCATCTCTTTCACTTTTTCGTGGGGCTGCAATCTTAACGTATCATGAGAGTTGGCCTTATTTCGCGCATGATTTTGAACTTGATATTGTCGGTATCGTGGAGTCAA
>JAGVEU010000162.1 GCA_020057985.1 Calditrichota bacterium
CAAGTTCAAGCCCAAGTTTGTTCGCCACTATCTGGAAGGAGCGCAATTAATTCGAGAAGCAATATCCAACTGGGTGGCTGATGTTCAAAAGGGTGGATTTCCAAATGCTGCGGAGAGTTATGACCTTCCAATCACCGACTCCCATTCGCAGACAAATCCACATCACCCTAAGTCCACATCGTAGCCACTTACATCATGGTTATCGCACGGACAGGACTTGAACTTCGGAAGCTCATTTCTGAGCAACGCTCATTAGGAAAGCGCATTGGTTTCGTGCCCACAATGGGAGCGCTGCACGCCGGTCATCTATCACTCATCAAACTCGCCAAAGAGAGATCCGACTACACTGCTGCTTCGATCTTCGTCAATCCCGCGCAATTCGGGCCGAGCGAGGATTACAGTCGCTATCCGCGAACTCTGGAAAAAGATATTGACCTGTCGAAGCAGTGCGGAGTGGACCTCGTATTTTGCCCATCGGTAGAAGAGATCTACGGTCAAGGAGAAATGGTCACGGTTGATCCGGGCTCCGTCGCAGATACTTTTGAGGGCAAAATACGACCAGGACATTTCAAGGGCGTTCTGACAGTCGTTGCCAAACTTTTCAATCTTGTGCAACCCGATTTGGCTGTCTTTGGACAAAAAGACGCACAGCAGCTTTTTATGATCAAACGCATGACGTCAGACCTCCGCTTCCCCATCACGATTGCTGTTGGAGAAACGGTACGAGAGCAAGACGGCCTTGCACTTTCTTCGCGCAATGTTTACTTGAAAGCCGCAGAGCGCGAGAACGCAAAAGCACTCTATCGAGCGCTCTCTGCGGGACAGAGGCAGTACTTGTCGGGAAACCGCTCGCTTCAGTTAGTGCAGGAGGCGATGCTTCAAGTGACGCGAGAGGTGAATGACCTATTGCTCGATTATGCCACAGTTGTATCGGAAGAGTCCTTTGCAGAAACCGATCCCGTAGCTGATTCGTCCCTTCTGATTATCGCCGGAAAGCTCGGCTCTGTACGACTCATTGATAATCTGCCGGTACGCTCATAGTAGTCAGTGCGGAACTGAGTTATGACTACCGAAGTTTAATTTTCAAATAGGTTTAGCTTGTTAGCAGTCATCATCATGGCCGCCGGCAAAGGCACACGCATGAAGAGCGATTTGCCAAAGGTCCTGCATAGTGTAGCTGGAAGAACCCTCGTTGAGCACGTTGTTGGCACAGCACACAGGATTGGCGCTCAAAGAATTGTGGTTATAGTTGGGCATGGACGAGAACTTGTCTGCAATGTTCTTCAAAATGCGGGTGTTGAGTTTGCCGTTCAAGACCCACCTCTCGGCACTGGACATGCAGTCATGCAGGCGCAATCTGCCCTTAATGATTTCGGAGGCGAGGTGATCGTCCTCTCAGGTGATGTGCCTCTGTTGACAGCAGAGACCTTGCAGCGACTACTTGCAGATCACAGGACAAGCCATTCAGCCGCAACAGTCCTAACTGCGAACGCTCCCGATCCGAACGGATACGGCAGAATCGTACGAGAATCATCTGGAGAGTTCACAGAGATTGTCGAAGAGCATGAGGCAACACCAGAAATAAGGAATATCCACGAAATCAACTCTGGAGTCTATTGCTTCGACTCGAAACGCCTCTTCGAGGGTCTTCAGGATATACGAGATAACAACAGTAAGGGTGAGTATTACCTAACGGATGTCATTGGGATCATGAGAAATCGTGGTCACTTGGTAAAAGCGGTCAGTATTGCAGATTTCAGAGAAATTCAAGGCATAAATACTCAAGATGAACTCAAAGCTGCGGAGGCTGAGCTTCTGTCGCGCTGAACTCCTTCCGTGTAGGACTCTCAAGACAGGTCAATGCGGATATGAGCGTTGTGTTAGGGCACAAATGCGCCGAGGATAGTACCAATAACAGTTGACTTTCTCCCCCCAAATTCTTAAATTTATTGACACAAAGGGTCTCGAAGAGGAGGACCGATCTCATGTTCCGAAAAGTGCTATTGATGGTTATTGTGCTGTTCTGTGCGACTTCAGGGTTTGCGCAGTATCGAAACAGCTCTCCCGCCGGCGATCCGGGGGAATACCTCCGCACGAGTCCGGGCGTCGCACTCAAAGGATTTCGCGGCATTCTTGATCCGTCTCGGATGCACATGTCTCATTCGTTTTCGATGGGATATTTCAGCGGCGGAGGCCAAAGCGCTTCTCGCGGTCTCTACGTGAACACGATCAACTACAAGATATCCAATCCGCTGACCCTCACGACTCATCTCGGTTATCAGTTTCAACCGTCAGGTCCGGCAGAGTGGAATCCTACGAATAACAACAATCAGTTTGTCGGCGGAGCAGACTTGAACTGGCGACCCACGAATAACGCGAGCTTTCGGCTCTCAGTGTATCGAGGGTTGCTTCCTGAGGGATCCTATAATGCGTATGGTTGGGGTCCTAAGGGATACCATCCTTATGACTTTCGGCCATAGGAGCAATGGACTGATCGAAACTCGCGTCAATCAATTCTCGTATTCAGACCGAGACAGCTCCTCTCGGTCTTTTGTTTGAGGAAACAAATGGCCCGCCGCTTTCACCCGCGGACGAATGTTCTAACTGCAAACACTGGACGCAACCGCGTGTCATCACAGTGGGAACGCACATCGCTGCTGGTGACGTTTATGATTGCTCTAACTGCGCTCATCTTGCATTGGTCGCCTCAGCCATCAGTGACTCCCGGGCTTACGAGTTTGAATCAGCCGACAGGAACAACACAACATCGAGTACTGATCTCACAATCTGGCGGCGCTGTTGCGGATTCCAAATTGACCTCTTCTAACACTCAACCCATTGTCTCAGCTCAAGCGCAATCGTTGACAGAAAACGCGAGGCAAAGAGTGCCTCAGACACCGATTCGACTTCAGATACTCAATGGATGTGGTATCAAGGGGCTTGGACGGACTCTCTCCCCGGCGCTTCGCTCCAAGGGCTTCGATGTTCGTGAAGTGCGCAACGCCCGCAATTTCAAATACGTAGCGTGTGTGGTGATTGACCGGGTTGGCAAGATGGAGCAAGCCCTCGCGGTGGCAGACTCCCTCGGTTTGGATCACTCGCAGGTAACAACCGAATTCGACGACCGCCTTGTGGACATTGACGTGTCGCTGATCGTCGGCTCCGATCTCGATGTTTCAAGACTGAATCAAGCAACCTCCAAACAGGAGTAACGGACTGGCACTTTCAAAATCACGCGCTCTGGCAACTCTGCTTGCCAAAGCGGCTCTCGAAAAAAAAGCGCAGGATGTCGTCATTCTCGACTTGCGCAAACTCGATGCAATGACGGATTTCTTCGTTATCTGCACCGGCGAAGTGGATCAACAAGTCAGGGCTATCGCACATCATCTCGAAAAGCAAGCCAAGGAAATCAAAGGCGAGCGAGTTCACAGTCGTGAGGGCATGGATCGCTCGAACTGGGTGTTACTCGATTATGTGGATGTGGTAGCGCACATTTTCAAACCGGCTACTCGTGAATACTACCGCCTTGAAGATTTGTGGAGTGACGCTGCAGCTATTCCGGTCGCTGACAAACCCGCTCGCGCTGCACGTGCCAAGAGTGCGCCGGTGACATCTCGAACAACGAAAGAAGTATCCAAGACAAGCCGGCCACGTGTGCGCAAGATCTCAATCGAAGCAAGTGATGCAGGCAGAGGTGTGCCAAAGCGAAAGTCTGCCGTCAAACCGACAGTCCGAAAATCCGCTAAGGATCGAGCCACA
>JAGVEU010000509.1 GCA_020057985.1 Calditrichota bacterium
CAAGACTGATTTTGACATCTATGAGTACAATTTCGAAACCTCCAAAGCAATAAAACTCTACGAGGGAGAGGGTTCGTATCGAGCCGCGGGATATTCACGTGATAACCGGTACTTGCTAATTGTCAAATCGTACTCCAGTATGAACAATGACCTGCTGCTTTATGATCGCGAGAGCAACACAACCAGACTATTGAGCAAGCACGAGGGCGATGCAGTGTACATGGATCCTGCCTGGGATGCGGATAGCAGCTCTTTCTATTTTTTGACGGATCAGGGACGTGAATTCATAGGTCTTGCCAGATGGAATGTGGACAGCACTGAGTTTTCTTGGGTCGAAACACCTGAGGTGGACGTTGAACAGGTTGCGCTTTCTAATGACGGAACTATGCTGGCTTGGACGGTGAACGCAAAGGGCTACTCACAATTTCATTTTCGCAATCTCAAGAAGCACATTGACGTTGGAGCATATCGCACGCCGCAGGGAGTGATTCGTGGCATGGTCTTCACAGCAGATGGATCGAGACTTGCTTTCAGTTTTGGTTCAGGCGCAAAGAACTCGGATCTATGGATTTATGAGACCGGTGCGGATAAGTTATATCAGATTACCCAGAGCGCTACCGGTGGAATTCCTGCTAAGCTGTTCCGCGAGCCGGAACTCGTTGAATATGAGTCTTTTGATGGGCTGAAGATTCCTGCTTTCTGGTACACTCCCGCGCAAATCAAGGGCAAGATTCCGGTTATCGTGGTAGCACACGGTGGCCCTGAAGGACAGGCTCGCCCGAATCTATCAGGACTTTACCAGTACTTTCTGAGTCGTGGATACGCCATTCTTGAGCCGAATGTGCGCGGGTCCACTGGATTCGGAAAGAAGTTCATGGCGCTTGATAATGTCCGCAAGCGCATGGATTCGGTGAAGGATTTCGAGTATGCGGCGCGATGGTTGAGTGCTCGCAAGGACGTGGATAGCAAGAAACTGATTGCTTTCGGCGGAAGTTATGGCGGATTTATGGTGCTATCTTCTCTGACGACCTATCCTGACAGATGGGCAGCAGGAGTCAGTTCTGTGGGTATTTCCAACTTCGTGACGTTTCTTGAAAAGACGGCTCCCTATCGCCGAGCCTTGCGGGAAGCCGAGTACGGAAGTCTTGCGCAAGATCGTGATTTTCTGGCGGAGATTTCTCCTCTGACCCATGCGGACAATATCAAGGCTCCGTTGTTTCTGATTCAAGGCGCAAATGATCCTCGTGTTCCAAAAGGTGAAGCCGAGCAGATCGCTGAAGCTATTCGCAAGAAGGGCGGTGTGGTGGAGTACATGCTGTTTGAAGACGAGGGACATGGCCTGACCAAGACCGCGAATCGAATTCGTGCCTATTCAGCGGTGGTGGAGTTTCTTGATAAGCACGTGGCAGGGAAGAAGTGAAAAAGAGCCTTGACTTTCCCGTAATTCGTGCTATATTACTCACCCCTCAAGCGGCTGTAACTCAATGGTAGAGTGTCAGCTTCCCAAGCTGGAGGTTGCGGGTTCGAGTCCCGTCAGCCGCTCATAGTGTAAAACAAATCCCCGTCTGCACTTAGGCGGGATTTTCGGTCACCGAGTCCGGAATTCGCCGACTGAAATTGTATAACTGCCGGGACACATTCGCCGTGAACCATCTCTTGGAGGGTGTGCCGCTTGCAGTCGTTAGTCGCTTGCTTCGTCACTGAGACATCAGCACGACCATGCGCAACTATGCCGCCTTCAGTACTGAGGACATCGGAGCAATCCTCCGCAGGCGCAAGCCGATCCAGAAACCGGGACTGTTTGCTACCAGTGTGCTAAAGGCGCTAAACACGTGAGGCATTCACTTGTGGTGCGCATTGAGCAATACCTTGCTTGGAGGTAGAATCCAATGGATTTTGGTACGATTGGATTTGTGCTGGCGGCGGTTGCAGGTATAATCGCTATTGTTATCAAGATCATTGAAGGCAAGTTCGGGCTCGTGGGCATACTGGGTATCGTTGGCGTGTGTATTGGCTTTGTTGGCCTTCTTCTTCAGAGATCGAACCCTGAGGGGACACGAACGGATTATCGCGGGACACTTTTGTCCCCGAGCGAACAGACTCAAACGTCGGGTCGCTCGACGCGTGAGCAGCGGCAATGGCAGGATGAGCAGACACGCCGACTACTTCGCAAGGTGAATGCCGACGCAGACAGCGCAATTAACAGGGCGCTTGAGTTTGCAGAGTCGGGCGATTTTCAACGCGCCACGCAGCAACTTGAATTAGCATGGCCTGTCTTCAAATCACCAAGAGACGATGCGCAGGTATACGGATGGCGCGGGTATGTTCGCTATTTGTCAGGAGACACTTCTCGCGCACTGACTGACCTCGACACTGCGATAGGGTTGGACTCCGAGAATGGGGGAATTTGGCTGGTTCGTGCGCTCATCGCTGTACGAGCTGGCGTGGCACCACTTGCACTTACATGTACGGAAATGGCGCTTAGGCTTAGCGCTGAATCGAGGGCGTTAGTTTGGAGTCTAAGAGGCGAGGCCTTTGAGCAACTCGGTGAATGTACCGATGCGCTCATGGCTTTAGATAGCTCTATCGCGTGTGACCGTAATGCACCCCAACCGTGGATGATCCGTGGAAGCATATTGCATGGCGAAGGAATGTACGCAGAGGCGATGAGTAGCTATGCACGTGCAATAATGTTGAACACGAGATCTGCGGACGCTTGGTATGGACAAGGATTGGCGCAAACGTATCTGGGAAAGCCCGAGCTGGCATTGAAATCTTACGATGTGGCGATTTTGTACAATGCCTGTCATGCTCTGGCCTGGAATAACAGGGGCGGTGCATTGAATGAACTAGGACGCAGAGACGAAGCCTTCTCGTCGTTCCTAAGAGCGACCCAATGCGACCACAGAGATCCACATGGTTGGGCAAATCTCGGTCAGTCGTACATGCATTTTGGCGATTCACTCAGCGCTCTTGCCTGTTTTGACAGTTCGCTCATGCAGGACTCGAGCTTTGCACCAGCATGGGGAAAGAAAATACTGCTACTTGCTCAGCTTC
>JAGVEU010000464.1 GCA_020057985.1 Calditrichota bacterium
CCGGCTCACGACCTGAGCGCAGACCCATTGCCGATCTCGATGCCAGGATGCTTGTGGAGATTGACGATTTTTTCAAGAGCGAGCAGCTACCGGAGAAGTTTCTGATTCTCGGCGGAACGGCAACCGCCTGCGAAACCGCTTGCATGTTGCGCTTGCTGGGAAAGAAAGTTGCGATGATTACCCACGAGAAAAGCCTGATGTCGTGGCTTGATGGTTCGGTGATCAAGTTCGTGCAGGAGAAATTCCGCAAGAATGGAATTACGGTCTATTACGAGAAGCAGATCACAAAGAGCGGCGCGGGAGGAGTCTATGTAGGTAATGACTTCGTCGAGTGCGATGTGGTGATCAATTGCTCCGAGCGAACGGCTGTGCTGCCGGAAATGAACGGTCTCACGCTCAAATTGGAGAATGGGTTCATCGAGACGGATAAGTTCATGCAGACAAGTCAACCAGGGATCTATGCCGTCGGCGACGTAACCGGAACCATGTGTGCGCAACATGCTTCGACTCAGGGTTCATGCGCGGTGAATCATATCACGGGAATCGAGGAGCATATAGACTACTCCAAGATGCCGGAGAACATTTATCTTGATCCTGAGATTGCGGTTGTCGGCAAGACCGAAGAGGAACTCATTGCGGGGAAGATCGCTTACAAGAAAGGTGAGTTTCCCATGTCCGTGAATGGCAAAGCGATGGCTGAGTACAACACGGAAGGATTTGTCAAGGTTCTGGCTGATGAGAAATACGGCGAAGTGTTGGGAGTGCACATTGTCGCCGCGCGTGCCATTGATATGATCTCCGAAGCGGTGCTGGCGATGCAGCTTGAAGGCACCCTTGAGGATGTGGCGCGCGTGGTTCATGCGCATCCTTCGATGAGCGAGACTTTCCTTGAGGCAGGTTTCTCAGCGCTCGACAGACCGCTGCATCAATAGGATGATGATTCTCGAACCCTACTCACTTCCTGATTCGGCTTTGCTCACTGCCGATGCAGCAGAGCATGATGTTGTCGTATGGATTCCAGAACAATTGATGATTGTAATCGGCAAGGGCACAGATCCCGCTTTGGAACTGCATGAAGAACAAATTGAAGCCGACCGCGTGCCGGTTTACCGGCGTGGCACAGGCGGATGCGCGGTTGTACTTTCACCGGAGATGCTCGTGGTTTCGGTGGCACTTCATACTCAAGAGCAGACAAGGTCTTTTGAGTACTTTCGGCTGTTCAACCGCATGATTATCCACGCACTCGAGAAACAGAACATCGCAGGGCTGACTCATGAAGGGATTTCGGATATTGCGCTGAGCGGGAGAAAAGTTGCAGGAACGGCGATTTACCGAAATCGTTTGCTTGTGTTCTATCACGCTGTACTGAACTTAGCCGGCGGGACAGAAGTGATGGAAAAATATTTGAAATTTCCGCCGCGAACCCCTGACTATCGAAAAAGACGCTCACACCGCGAATTCGTCACCTCGTTTTACGAGCAAGGATACTCCGTAGATCTTGACAAATTCCGGACTTCCCTCGCTGCGAAATTTCAGGCCATGGTCTCGACTCTGCTCTTGACACAGGCTCCCGCTCTGGCTTGACTTTGAGTGGTGTGAATTGTATATTAAAGCTATTCCCGATAACTTTCCGACATGTACGCCGAGCAGGGTTAAGGTCTTCCGCAACCCTGCCGGAATCTTTTGTCGGGTTGTTTTCGCGAGCAGCTATAGTCCCTTTGCGTCAGGCCTAGTGCGATGAAGAGCGGACTGCAACCGGGAATTGAAATCGTTCGCGAATTCACAGTAACACCGGACATGACTGTGGAATTTGCCGGACGCCCGCTACATCCCTTCTACCCCACCTACTGGGCCTGTCATCATGCGGAGTATGTTTGCAGACTGGTGCTCGAACCGTTTCTGGAAGAGCAGGAAGAGGGAATCGGTTCGGGATTGTTCATTCACCATCATGCGCCTGCGCTGGTGGGGCAGCGAATCAAGATCACTGCCACGGCAACCCGGGTGCGCTCTAATCACCTGGCCTGCCATTTTGAAATCACGGAAACAAACCGCCGAATCGCCCACGGTGACGTGCATCAGGTCGTTCTACCCAAAGCAAGAGTATACGAGATGCGCGAGAAGTTTAAGCATCCGGCAACATAAAGAAAATAGATGATCCAACTTATTGCCCTCTTTCAGCAACCTGCCGATCCGGCGGAGTTTGAGAAATCCTACTGGGAAACTCACGTTCTATTGGCGAAGAAGATTCCCGGTGTAATCTCACTGGAGGTTTCCAAAATCCTTCCCGGCAGAGATACTCCGGCAAAGTATTATCAAATGGCTATCTTGAGTTTTGCCGATAAGGACAGTTTCAAGACTGCCATGAAGTCTCCGGAAAATGCGGAGGCTGGAGCCAATCTGATGTCATTCGCTGCGGGGCTTGTCGAGTTTCACACGGCAGAGAAAGTGGCGGTCTAATGGCCACTGATTTCAAGGCAAAAGCGACTGAGAGCTTTGGGTTTGAGCATATTCTCTATGCAAAGAGTGGAGCACGAGCAACGGTCACACTCAACCGTCCCGAAGTGTTCAACTGCTTCAACTTTGCAATGCTTAAGGAAATGTGCCGAGCCTTTGAGGATGCTTCCTATGATGATGCCGTGCGAGTTCTGATTCTCACCGGTGCGGGAGACAGAGCATTTTGCACGGGCGCGGATTTGAAAGAGCAGCAGCAATTCTTCGAACGGCCTCATGACTACTGGAAATGGATGGGCGCCTTCATCGAAGCGCATGAACGCTTACGCAATATCGGCATTCCCACCATTGCGCGGCTCAATGGCATCGTGGTCGGCGGTGGCAATGAGTTCAATATGAGCTGCGATCTTGCCATTGCCGCAGAGGATATTTACATTCGTCAAGTAGGAGCCGCGCATGGAAGTGTGGCGGCGGGAGGAGCGACTCAGTGGCTGCCCATTCTTGTCGGAGACCGCCGCGCGCGCGAAATTCTGCTCTTATGCGAAGAGATTCCGGCAGCAAAGGCGCTCGATTGGGGGCTTGTCAATCAGGTCGTGCCGCGCTCAAAGCTCGATGAAGCAGTTGACGTCATGGCTACCAAACTTGAAAACAAGTTGCCGGATTGCATGCGCTACACCAAGCAGCAACTCAATTTCTGGCGCGATTTGTCATGGAGCGCCACCGTCGGTCATGCGCGAGATTGGCTCTCAATTCACGCAGCCAGCGCCGAGACCAAGGCGGCGATTTCAGCGTTTAATGAGAAGCGAAAACCGGATTACGCGGCGATGAATCGAGAACTTCTGCCGAAGGACAATAGCTTTTGAAAGATCCTCGTTATACCATTATCATTGAGCCTGCTGAAGAAGGTGGTTACGTCGTTCATGTTCCAGCGCTAAATGGAATAGCAACTCAGGGCGAGACATGGGACGAAACAATACTCATGGCGCGCGAAGCGATTGCTGGCTACTTAGAGGTTACCGCGATGCATGGCGGGAAGGTTCCCGAAGATACGCCGATATTGTCCGTGACGACAACTGAGAAGACGTTTACCTACAATGACTACGATGCCTGATCTGCAATTCCTTATTCTCTCTCGAGACAACTTCGTCGCTACGGTTCAGCTTAATCGCCCCAAGCAGCTCAATGCGCTGAATCTCGGATTAATGGATGAGTTGGTGGCCACACTTCAGTCACTGGACGCCGATCCGGAGGTTCGTGCCATCGTGCTCACCGGCAATGAAAAGGCCTTTGCAGCAGGAGCCGATATTTCGGAGATGGCAGATGCAGACTCGACCGCGATGCTCATGCGGGATCAATTCACCAAGTGGGATAAAATTCGCAAGCTCAAGAAACCACTCATCGCTGCTGTTTCTGGCTTCTGTCTCG
>JAGVEU010000511.1 GCA_020057985.1 Calditrichota bacterium
CACCAAATAATCGCCCCGGCACTCGGCCACCACGCGGGCAAACGCCGCACGCGACAATAACGCTTGCAGTTGTTTAAAAATTGTACTACCTTTCGACATAGCTTGACACTCCGGAAAGTTAACTTGGTTGGAAAAGCACTCCAAGATAACAACTCTCCGCGAGTTCCTCAAGCTATTTCTTTTCAAGGACTTCACTTAAACCAAACAGTGAGATGGCATTGGGGGCAGGGGGGTTGAGAGCCGAGGATCACTGCGAGATGGCATCATGAGAAGGTGGATACTGTTCATCTCGCGTTGAATCGTCGGGCCAACTTCGCCGTGCTGCGGAACAGCCATGCCTCTCGAAGTCTGATTTCGCATAAATGGATAGAAGAGTCCGAAATGCAACCTGCTTTACCTCTGCACTTAAGCTCTGGCAAGTATTTTTTCCTTTGCACACATATCTCTTGATTTTTTGAGAAATACACTGCTTATTTCTACTGTGGATGCTTGCATTTGTGCTCCTTGAGAGCGCAGAGGGTCACTTGCAGTGAAGTGAAAGCGATCATCGAGAATGCTATACCTCTATAATATCAAGATCAATTTATAAAATTCGGTTTTTACACGACTTCCGTTGGAGAGGCACCCTTGAGGCTGATTAATTCTTGATTGTATTTACGCCTTGTGTGTCTTATATTGATAAGAGTGAGAGTAACTACTCCGCTTATAATCTACCTGATTATCCACTAAGAGCTGCCGATCCAGTAAAAACCTACCGTTACGCTTGTCATCAACTGCGAGAAGGAACTATGATGGTATTGCGATTGTATTCGTGCCGCGTGTATAGCAGAACAGCCTTATTTGTCTTCATCTGCTTGACTTTGAGCGCACAAGTAAGCCGTGGAGAAGACAGGATACCAAGAGCGGGTCTGGATGATACCGGCGGGTTTATCCATCTCATGCCGAGCGTACAAACGGCATTGGCTTGCTCGGAGATTACTGTTGCGATTCGGGGGACATTTACGAATGCGCGGGTCTTTGGCCTGCGCTTTTATTTTGAAACGGCGAGGCTCGATCTACTCTCCGTGACACCCGGCGCGGCGCCATCCCTTCACATCCTGCCGGAGTCTCTGGTTGTAGACACCTTGAATCTCGACGGGTATTTTCATCCCAACTTCAGTGGGACCACGACGCTCGCGACGCTTCATCTATACGTCAAGCCAGTTGCACATGATGAAACAGCGCTCATCGGCTTTTTCTTTGGACAGGGATTCAGCGGTCCTGCGGAGTGGCCGGAGCCGATTGATTTCTCCGGTGACACAGCCACGATCTTTATTGAAGGAACTCCACCCCTTCCGCCTTCACATCTTCTGATCACACCGATGGATGGAGATTCCGTTCGCTTGCAATGGCATCCCGTATACTACGATGCGGATGGCGATACCGTCATCAATCCGCGCTACGTGCTCTTTTTGACAGATGTGAAGAACATGCCTGCCGACACAGACTCCGTCTGTACAACCATGGACACGACCCTCTACAACGACTTCGTCAAGTACACTTTCGATCCTGACAGCGCACTACCCTATGACAGCATCGTTGTCAACCAGGGAGTCTATCAGGTGCGCAGTCGCAAGACACAGCCGTAATCTCTCGGTGAACTCTCAGATCCTCGTTGAATAACTCGCGCCAGAAGGACGCATTTCCTTCTATCATCCAATGTGAAAGGAATCACAAATGAAAGAGTCGAATCGCTCTAGCTGCAGGGTTACGCCCTTAGCGCTCATTCAAGGCGTAACGATACTGCTCATCCTTGGTTTCGGAGTGATTTCATGGTCAGCGCCATCATCACTTCAACAGCACATGTCTCATCCTACGATGCCGACTTTGTATTTGTCAAGTGGCGTGAGTCCACTTGAGGAAAGCCCGCTCGCAAACTCTCAGGCGAATGCTCTCGTCGCGAATCCATCACGCTCCGGTCGCACTCCGCTTGACGTCACGGATCGCTATGTTCCCGGTGGCTATGCTACCATTCAGGATGCAATCAACGCATCTTCGCCCGGTGACGTCATCCACGTAGCGGCAGGCAGCTACACGGAGAATATCACCATCAATGTGTCCGTCACCATTGACGGAGCCGGCGAGGGCCTAACATTCATCTATCCGGCAACGTCTGATCCGGGTCTTCCTGATCCAGATGCCGGCCCGTCGTTTCGCGGTTCGCAGGTGATGGTCGTGCAAGCTCACGATGTCATCATCAGCAACCTTACGATTGATGGCGACAACACCGCACTGACAAGCGGCTATGTGCGACACGGCGCCGACATTGACGCTCGCAACGGAATCATTGAAGCCGACGGCCCGTGGAACAACCTGCTTGTCCACCACGTGACCGTGAAGAACATCTACCTCCGCGGAATCTATGCCCGAAGCGGCGGCAGTGGATTTCACTTCCATCACAACACGGTAGATAACGTGGACGGCGGGTATTCTTCTATCGGGATCTTCGTGTGGATGGCGAGTGGTATCGTGGAGTACAATACGGTCTCTAATGCCAGTGACGCAATCTCAGCGAACCACTCTCGCGGTACGCAGTTTCTGCACAATATTGTCACGAACAGTGGAAGCGGTGTCCACACAGACAACAACGGCAGCTCCGGAGGTGTGGCGGACTTACTTCAGTACAATAGTGTCAGTAACGGCCCATCCAACAGCTACGGCGTATGGATCTTCTTCCCATACTTGAACGCGGTAGCTGACAACAACACGGTCACCAATGTGGACGTCGGATTGTTCGCATGGGGCGGCTCAGGCGGTATTGGCAGCTTCACGAACAATGTTGTGGATGGTCAGAATCGAGCCGGATGCATCGGTGTTTATGTCACGTGCGGTTCCGATGCATGGGGTTCGTGGCAAGGCGATGTCAGCAGTAACTTCACAAGTAACTCCGTAAGCAACACGGACTGGGGTTTTGTTCTCGAATCAGACGAGGCTACTCCGTTCTTCAGTTCTACAGTAACTGTCGCCAGCCATACAACAAGCGGAAATACGACCGATGTGTGGGTCACCGGACTTGGGCCGCTCAGTTATTCCGGCTTGAATGGCAACACAGTCTATGTTGGGTATCCGGCGCGAATTCAGGATGGAATCAATATCGTGAATC
>JAGVEU010000181.1 GCA_020057985.1 Calditrichota bacterium
ACGACTACGATAGGCAGCGCAAAATACCGAAACCTGCGCAAAGGAGATTCCAAACTGTCTCCTTTCCGGCCCACCCATAAGACCAATTTTTGGATTTCCTATCCTGTCCAAGGTCCAAGGTGTGCAGTTCACTTTCAAATTCAATTGGACGCAATAGTTTGTTTCATGCCTTCTCGCTGCTATCTTTTAAGTAATGAAAACCTATTTTGCTCTGGACTACCGCCCTGGCGGTTACCTTTTGACTCCTGGGTCGGATGACAAAAAGCACCCCTCTACTCCATGGAATTAGTTCACAAAGCCACTGATCTAGCCAGGTTAAAAAAATCATAGGCCATTCTCCTATGAACGGCACATAGTCCAAGGCTGCGCCCAAATAATATAATAGCATCGAGTGGATGCGTATCACCTTTACATCGTGGTCTTTCCGTAAATAGTCAAACGACTTGGTTGTAAAAACATGTAGATGACTATGGGGTTCCCCGGAGGAGATCTTCTTCGAGACCCTTCTCTTACCCTCGAGAGGAAGCATAAGCACGAGTACTCGCTGAGTGACATCCAAGAGGTTATTTACCGAACGCTTCCAATCAGGAACATGTTCAAGCATACCAGAACAAACAACAGTATCCCATGGCTCCATCGGTGGCAAGTTCTGCACGTCACAAGCAATTCCATCAATATCAAACAATTCCTTTGCACGAATACAGGCTTCTACGGAGAGATCCGCAATTTTAACCTTGGAACCAAAAAACTTGCGACAGAGATAGGCGAACCAACCCTCAGCAGAACCCACATCCAAAACCGCAGCAGGAACCCATTTGCTTAGTTCTTGCAAAAGAGAATGAGTAGTAACCCACTTTGCGAACTTACCATGCTCAGAGTATTTCGCTACAAACCCATAGATAGGCTGATGTGCCATGTAGATCCCATCTCGCACTGTTCGAAATCGGCTATCAAGCCAATCCCTTGTTTCTTCAGTCTTTTTATCCATTACTCTCCCATTATTTACCAATATTCAATATTGGACATTGTTAATTATGTCAACAAACAGTGTAGTTTATTTGGCTATAGACATAACCTAACTATATTATATTGACAGAACACTACACCATACTTACAATTTCGCGTCTTGTTAGGCGAAGGCTCCCGGCTGCAAGCAGAACATGCGTGGCAACGACTACGATAGGCAGTGCCCAAACACCGATCAAAGGAAGCAGCACAAGGTTCCCTGTTAAGCTAAAAATCACGCTCACAGATGTCAGCTTGGCAGCTTCTTTGGGTTTGCCGATTCCCAGCATCGCATTAGCAGTAATGCTGTACATCGGCTCAAGCAAGCTGATGATGACCAGCGCCTTGAAGAGAGGAATGGCGGAGACGTACTTCGCGCTCAAGAAGATTGGAAAGAGCCAGTCGCAACTGAACCAGATTGCGATATTCAGCGGAATCAGGGCAGCCCAAATCAGAAGCAGCGCCAATCGCATTCGACGACGCAGGAAATCCATACGGCCCGTCGCACTAAGTCTTGCCGCAACCGGCATCAGAATGAAGTTCACAGATTGCGAAAGCAAGCTGTACATTCGAACCAGCGTTCGCGCAGCAAGATATGGAGCGATCCGCACTGGATCCAGAAACGCTCCGGCAAGAATAGCATCTCCTTGCTGCACCCAAATATCCCCGGCGCTCATAATGCCAGACCAACGGCCAAACCTTATTATATCCATCCAACAACCTCGAAATCCCGTTCGAATAATTACCGGATAGAATGCGATTGACGCAACGGCAGATCCTCCGATAGCAGCAAGATTGATGAACAGGGTCATCTCGGCGGTTGCAAGCCTGCTCTGCATGGCTAATGTAGCGAAGCCAACCAAGCTCCCGATATAGAAGATCCCATCCATCAGGAAATTCAACCATATCTGTCCTTTTGCCTGAGCGAGTACCATTGCAACGTCGTGGGGAACAAACAACAAGAGTACGCAGGCAGCCAATATCGGCAGATTCCCTCCAACCCCAAGGTGCGGGAGGATCACAATCGCAGCGGCTCCGCCCAGAATTGCCGTCGCTATGGTCAACCAAAGTGCCGGTCCTATCACTTCTTCGCCTTTCGCCCGCGCCGCCCACGTGGTCAAAGGAAATAGCCACAGACCACGCCAAATGGAACCCACGACGTTGACTAATGCGAAGGCGATTCCATACTTGCCGTATTCCTCAGCGGGAAGCACCCGAATCACAAAGAGCACGAGACTCGCCCCGTAGAGAGCGGCAAGTCCTTTGATGGCAAGCGAACCTGCCGCACGATTCACCAACGCGGCGATTGCATTCCCCCGTTAGCTGATATTAGCCTCTGACAAGCCAAGAGTTTAGAACTCCGCATCGAGCGGGGTATACGCTCGAACGAAGGTGCGCTCACGCATGAACTCTCGAAGGCAAGATATCGCTTGTTTGATCTCGCGCTCTTCGGGGGTTTGCGGCAATCCGCTCGACACGCTGTAGATCACTCGACTCAACTCGTTAAGTAGTGCGATGACCCAAGGCTGCGGTTCGGGATATGTGTGGACACTCGAGTTTGCCTCAGTGACTCCGGCAAGCTCTCGTGCCCGAGTAATTGCCAAATCAAGTCCACCCAATTCATCCACAAGTTTTCGTTCGAGAGCCTGCGTTCCTGTCCACACTCTTCCGGATGCAACTCGCTCTACGTCGGCAACAGAGAGACTTCGCCCGTCTGAGACTCTGTTGACGAATTCATCATAGATTCCGGTCAGCATGTCAAGCACAACGGATGTTTGTTCGCTTGTTAGGTCCTTATCCACTCGAAAGAACTTTGACCACTTGCCCTTTTCAACGGTCTCGACTTTGGCTTCGATCTTTTTGTACAGCCCTTCTGCCGTTGGAATCATGCCAACCACACCGATGGAGCCAGTGACCGTGTTCGGTTGGGAAATGATCCGGTTAGCTTCACAGGCGATGTAATAGCCACCGGATGCCGCGACGTTTCCCATAGAAACAACCACCGGTTTCTTTGCTTTCAACCGCTTTACTTCCTGCAGGATCAACTCAGAGGCCAAAGCAGAGCCGCCAGGTGAGTTCACACGTAAGACTACAGCCACGACATCCTCATTTTCCTTGAGTTCGCGAAGCTGATGGACGAATTCCTTAGACTCGATGCCATCCGTCGTCTGCAAAGGATTGCGCTCAGAGACACTGTAGTGAATCTCGCCTTCGGCGAAAAGTACTGCAATCTGTTTCTTGTGTGAACTCTTATCGGAAGCAGATCGGATATACTTTGAGACATCCACCTCCTTGAATTCAAGGTTCGCGCTAAGTCGTTGCTGCAACTCCTGCCAATCAAGAGTAAGATCAGCAAATCCTTTTTCAACCGCCATTTCCCCATTGATGAGGTAGTGATCGCCATTAAGGAGTTGCTTTTCAAGTTTACTCTTGTCCAAGGCCTTTCGGTCAGCAACGATTTCGTCCACATAAGTTCGGTAGAGATCATTAAGCAGAAATTGAAGGCTTTCACGTAGTGGTTCGGACATCTTTTCACGATCGTAATTCTCGTAGGCTCCTTTGTAATCACCGACATGAATCACATTGAATTTCAATCCCACTTTCTCGAAGGTTTTGGAAAGGTAGGTGCTCGAAAAACCGAGGCCAAGCATTGCCAGTCCGCCTGACTTCGAGGGTATGATGGCAATGGTATCGGCAATCGAAGCAAGATAATAGTCTCGATCCGTTGCCACCTCGAGCGATGCATACACCGGCTTACCTGATGCTTTGAACCTCCGAATCGCCTCGCGCATCTCACGAATGGCTCCGAAGCCAGATATTCCCATGGGTCGGAGGATGACGCCTTTGATTCTCGTGTCTCCTTTGGCACGTTCCAGAGCTGTCAAAACATCCGACAGAGTTGCGGAACTCTTCGCCAAAGGACTGTCCCAAATTCGGGTCTCGTTGTGCTCAGAAATCGGACCTGATAGATTCAGAACGAGATAAGAATTCGGTGACACTGAGACAGTCTTTCCAGATGTGAAGGATGTTATGGCCGTGAACACCACAAGGCTTCCGACGATCAGAAGCCCGAATAGCGCCCCAACGATGATTAGAACCCAGCAGCAGACTTTATTGTTCACATGCGATCCTGAGCAAGATTTCCAAATGCCGATATTGAATCAAGAACACGATCGCTATAAAATGGCGATCGCATTTTTTGCTTTGACTTTAACTAATAAAGATACAACATTTAGCTCAGACCTTCAATAGAAAACCGACCCACTTTTCCCAGATCCCGAAGCATCTGTTCAGGCGCATTGGCCGGACTTTTAGAGAACTCGATTGCTTGTTGTTCATCTGTCGTTGTTCTATTATCATAAATATTAATATGTTAGAAGTCTATTTCAATTTCAGCAGAGCTATTGGCACGACAGCCCTTGACATTCAGGAACTAATTGTCTATATTAACCAATTAGATAAACAAATTGGTTAATCCATTTAGTCAAACCGTAATTGCGTTTCATGGCCGACAAGACCAAAGACCTCATTCTCGATGCAGCATTCCAAGAGTTCTCCAGAAAAGGCAAGGCGGGAGGACGAATGCAAGCCATAGCCGACCGAGCGGGCATTAACAAGGCACTGCTGAACTACTACTTCCGCAGCAAAGAGGAACTCTACAATGCAGTCATTGAGCGCGGGATTCAAGATTTACGACAGTCGGTTCAGACTCAGCTTGATCCCTCGCTCGAAATCGAAGATGCGGTTCTAATCATTGTGGAACACTATATTCGTTTCTGGGCCAGCCATCAGGAGTTGCTGCGTTTGATTTTCCATGACCTCTTATCCGGCGGTAAAGGAATGAAATCCGCAATTGAAAGCGTTGCGGCAGCACCGGAGCGACGCGAACTTTTCGCATTGATCAGAAACAGTGGAAAATTGCGCGAGCGAGATCCTCAGCAGTTAATCTTTCACCTCACAGGATTGACACTCTTATTCCTTATTCAGGCTCCGGTCGTATCGGAAATTGTATTCGATCATGAATCCGGTGATCTTGTTGAGGCAAGAATCCGCTCTGTAACTGACTTGCTCAAGCATGGATTATTTGCGGCATACCCTTCGACAAACTCAGAAACCCTATAGCCAAAGATGAAATCTTTACTCGCACTTCTCTTATTTGCGCTGCCAACAATTGCCAGTGAGAGTATGAGCCTCGACCAGTGCATTCAGACTGCTCTTGTCCATAACCGGAATCTCAAGGCGCTTGATGCAAGGTTGGAAGGGGCGAACCTGCAAATCAGGAACTCTCGCACAGCATACCTTCCGAGGCTTGACTTCAACTCCTACTATCAATATGTCAGCTCTGTGGCTGAGTTGTCCGTGGGACCGGTCACGAAGACATTCGGTGATCACGATGCTGCCGGGCTCAGTACGGGAGTCAGCCAGTTGCTCTTCGATGGCGGACAGGCACATTTCAGAACTAAGAGTATGCAGCAGACTCATGAGTCTGCGGTGGCGAATCGCCGAAACACTGCCGCTGATGTTGCGATTGGTGTCGCCAGACTTTATCTTGGAGCGTTGGGACTGGAGAAGGCACGCGATGCGCTACGGCTTGAAGAGCAATCTCTGATCGAAACTCGACAGATCGCGCAACGGTTGTTCGATGTCGGGCTCCTCTTGCAGCTTGATTTGATTACTATTGATCTCCGTCTTGCGACACTTCAGAACCGAATCGAAGACCTGGCAAAGAATATCGAATTGACCCGGCTCCAGTTGCTGAATCTCATGGAAATGCCACTCGACACTCAGCTTGAGTTAACTAAAGATTCCACCGAGATCAATCTACAATCGAGCATAACTGTTGCCTTTAGTCCAGAAAATAGACCCTCCGTACTTGCCCTCGCGAAACAAATCGAAGCCGGAGAATCCCGCGAGAAGTCGCTTGGGAGGACTTTCCTCCCTACGATTGCGGCTCGCGGATACTATTACTATGAAAGCCCCGGTATAGACAAACTCAAGAACGAATGGATGGACTATTGGACAATCGGAGTCAACCTCAACTGGATGCTTTGGGATTTCGGGATTCGAGCGCGTGACAGGAAAGTCGTAAGACTTGAGAATCAAGCTCTGCGAGAAAACCATGATCTTGCGAAAGAACAAGCTAACCTACTCCATAAGCAAAGCAAGCTTAACTTGACGAGTAATGACCGGCAAGTGGTGTTGAGTTCAAAGGCAATGGAACTCGCTGAGAAGAAACTGCAATGGATAAGAGATCGCTTTGGATCCGGTCTTGCCACGTCAACAGATATCGTCACCGCCTATAACGAGTGGGAATCGGCGAAGTTATCTTACGAGAAAAGCGCTATTGAGTGCCGCTTAGGCGAACTGGAACTTGAATACGCTACAGGAGATATTACAAAATGAAAACGACAATGCTGCTCTTCTTGGCAGCGCTTTTGGCGGCTGGATGCGGCAACCGCCACAGAATTCCGGACAGTACCGGAACCTTCGAGGCAACCGAAATAAACCTCTCTGCTTTGGAAGGCGGAAAGATCGTGACGCTCGCCGCAAAAGAGGGAGATCGAGTTGTACTGGATCAAGCGCTTGCGGTGATTGACACGGGACGCCTGAATATTCAACGCGCTAACTTGCAGGTGTCGCTCGATGCTATCGCCGG
>JAGVEU010000269.1 GCA_020057985.1 Calditrichota bacterium
CCTGCTCCACCGGCCATTCGGGTCGGCTGCAAGCAACCGACACCGCAGGCAAAATCCTTGTGAAACCACTTCACAAATCATTGAGACAGTAGTGACGAATAGTGGGGGGACAAAAGGGGGTAGCATATCACTTTCGTCCTCTACCTCTCATTCCGTATTTCCCAAGATCAATCCGCCCTCGTTCATCGAATTCAATTCCTTCCCTTTCCAGCAAGCCCCGTTGAACGGCAATCCCCTCCTCATCACGAAGCGAAATCTTGCCTCGCGCATTGATCACACGGTGCCAAGGTACCTTCGGATCAATAGTCTCGCGCAGAGCATGAAGCGCATAGCCCACCAGTCGCGCGTGATTAGCAAATCCCGCCAGTTGTGCCACTTGCCCGTAAGTCGCAACTCCTCCACGTGGAATCCGCTTGATAACCTTGTAGATTGCTCGATAGGTGCTATTCATGGTACATGTACAATGCTGGATCTCAGCTTTCTCCTCCATAGACATCCTGAGTCCCCCTCTTCGGTTATCTCCCTCGTTGTCATCCTGAGTCCACGTCCTCGCCATCACCCCACATTGTCATCCTGAGTCCGCGTCCTCGCGGACTCAGGATCTCTGTTTTCCTTCATCTTCCAATCAGTGCAAACAGAGATTCTGAGCCACCTCGCAAACCCAAGACGGCGGCCCAGAATGACTCGGCACGGCAATAGCTCACTCATCCCAATCCCCAGCCAGATCTTTCCATGTCGGATTAATCGCCTCGATCAAAGCAATCTTGGAATCACGGTGCATGTTCTTCAGTTTCTTCTCCTGACGAATCGCTGAGTGAATATCGCCGAAGGCTTCATAATAGACAAGCGTGTTCACATTGTACTTGCTGGTGAATCCGGCATGTGTTTTCTGCTTATGTTGCAGCACGCGTCGTTCGAGGTTGTTCGTGACACCCACATAGATCACGCGCGTCTTGCTGGCAAGGATATAGACGTAGTATTGTCTCATGAGGATCGAAGAGTTGTGCTATGCATGAAGTCGCCCTCTATTTGCCATCGTGAGTCCCCTACTTTGTCATCCTGAGTTTGCGTCCTCGCGAACTCAAGATCTGTTTTCCTTCTTATCCAAATGCAAACAGAGATCCTGAGCCACCGAGCAAACCAAGAACGGAGGCTCAGGATGACAATGTGGGGCGTATTATTTTGTCATCCTGAGTCCGCGTCCTCGTGGACTCAGAATCTCTGTTTTTCCGCCTTCGCTCTGAGCAAAGAAAACAGAGATCCTGAGCCTCCGAGCAGACCAAAGACGGAGGCTCAGAATGACACGTCTGGGGCCATCACCCTCCACTTTGCCATCGCGAGTCCAATCTGTCCTCCTGAGTCCCTTACTTTGTCATCCTGAGTCTCCGAGCAGACCAAAGACGGAGGCTCAGGATGACAAGGCTGGAGCCTTCCCCCTCTGCAATGCCATCGTGTCCCTCATCTTGTCATCCAGAGTCTGCGTCCCAATCACTTTGTCATCCTGAGTTCGCGTCCTCGCGGACTCAGGATCTCTGTTTTCCTTCTTGTCCAAATGCAAACAGAGATCCTGAGCCTCCGAGCAGACCAAAGACAGAGGCTCAGGATGACAAGGCTGGAACCTTCCCCCTCTGCAGTGCCATCGTGTCCCTCATCTTGTCATCCAGAATCTGCGTCCCAATCAATTTGTCATTCTGAGTCCGCGTCCTCGTGGACTCAGAAGCTCTGTTTTTCCGCCTTCACACTGTGCTAAGAAAACAGAGATTCTGAGCCACCGAGCAGACCCAAGATGGCGGCTCAGAATGACAATGTGGGGCGTATTATTTTGTCATTCTGAGTCCACGTCCTCGTGGACTCAGAATCTCTGTTTTTCCGCCTTCACACTGTACTAAGAAAACAGAGATCCTGAGCCACCGAGCAAACCCAAAACGGAGGCTCAGAATGACATGGCCGGAGCCATCACCCCACTTTGTCATTCTGAGTCCGCGTCCTCGTGGACTCAGAACCTCTGTTTTTCCGTCTTCACTCTGTGCTAAGAAAACAGAGCTTCTGAGCCTTCAAGCAAACCAAAGACAGAGGCTCAGAATGACAAAATGGGGCATAGCCTCCACTTTCCCACAACTTATCCACATCAGCCTCCTGCACACACGCCCAATAATTCCATATGTTTAGACATCCGCGGTCGAAAATATTGGACTTATAAGCCATTGTTTTTCTTATTGGGCTTCATGCAACCCAACCTCGCCAAACCTTTTGACTGAACGAATGTCTAACAAATGTGGAGGACAAAAGCCGTCTTCATTTCATTTTTCAGTTTTCGATTTTGTCTTACATTCGCTTCCATAGCTCCAGAATCTTGCGCGGTAACTCTTCTTTCATGATTTGAAACTCGCGCGTTGACTTGCATTGCCACACTCCCGCCGCCGCTCCCGCATGACCATCTCCAATGTTTAGCAGCCGCATAATCTCCGCCATATCTTTTTTATGGGTGTGTTGCTGCATGGAAAGCGCGAGCGACAGCGAGACCGCGATATTGAAAGTTTTCGTGCCGCTGCGAAAGACCGGCTTCATCTCCACATAGCCTCTTGCTTTGGGATGCAACAACCCAATTAGTTTCTTGTCTATCCGCGCCGGATTGGAAAACGCGGTGAAATCCACAATGAACAACTCACATGCAACGTCCTCTGGCAGCGTGCGGCCATACTTTTCGATCAGGTCGAGCATTCGCACTTCCTCCTGAGCATATCGTTCCGCGCGGCTTCTGATTATCTCTTCCTCTGCAATCTCAGCAAGCGGCAAGTCTCGCATTAGAAAAGTCACTTCTCGGAGAAATCTCTCGTGCTCACGACGATTCTCCGAGGAGGATTTCAGCGCGCGATCAATCCGATTGGCCGGCGTGTCCTCCCGCCATGCATCCAGTGACGGATAGGCAAAGCTGTCAATCAAGTCTCCGGCAGTTGCAAGCTCCGCAAAATCCTCCGGCAATTCCTCGGACTCCGTAAAATAATCATAGACCACGCGCACACAGGACGGAGCAATGGCAAATCGGCCCGGAATGGTCTGTGGATCAATCCCCCGCAGTTTCACCTCTTCGGCATTTCCCGCATGATGATCGAACCACAATCCGCACTCAACCGGATAGGGCAAGTCTGAGACAATATCTTCGAGTGAAATTGCAATCTCCGCCTTGCCAACCGCAATCGGCCCGGTGAATCGAATCTCCTCAATTCCAAACGCCCACGAGAGAATCGCCGCACTCCCCAGCCCATCAAAATCATTGTGCGTCACAATCGAAGAGTAGGACTGTTGCCTTGTTTCATCCCTCATCCTTTCTTAGTACCCTCTCAACCCCGCTCCGCGATGACGCTCGATTTTCACATCTTTCAATTGCGGCGACTTCAAGGCGATACGCAAATAATAGCCGGGGCGATAACCGAGCGGAGTCCAATTGAAACTTGCCTCCCAGCAGTGCAGATCACGAGTCGCTGACACACGGACATCACGCACTTCCTTGCGATCCAGATCAAAGCTGTAAGACATATCAATCGAGTATAACCGCGTGAGTTGGAAATTTGCATTCGCGGCAAAGGAAGACGAACTGATTCGCGACACATAGTCCTTGCTCTTGCGCAAGCTGATCTGCATGCTCAACGGCATTTGATACAGTTCCGATGGTTCTTGCATCCGCATTCCGCCGCCGCTGGGGGGTGGAGGTAACTTGGCACGCTCATTGAAATTGATGTTCACCGGATTGAGCGGGAGTTGCATCGAATCCACCACAGCAGTCAAGGAATCAAATTCCGTCGGCATTTCAGTTTCTTCTCCGATGCCCACCAGCGAGCCAAGCGATTCCGCTCTAATCGAAAAGCTAACACTCACAGTTGTATTGAGTAACTCAAGCGGCGAGTACCACTTCGCGTCGTCGCGCTCCCAAAAAAACTTGTTGATCGGGTGTCCGTTCACTTGCTGATAAAACGAGTGAGCAGTGCCCACATCGAAAGCCACGCCCTGCACCGGGCCGATAATTGTCCCCGGTATGGAAGTACGAAAACTCGAATTCAGATGGCTCCAGCGCAGTGAGTCCTTAACAAGATCCCAACTGGTTGAGCTGCCCATAGACAGCAGATCGAATTTCTTTTCTGTGTTGTCTTCGGCACTCCCGGTCTTCATCTGATAAAGATGATCCAAACCGAAACTGAACAGCTCCGACAGACCTTTGGGAGTGCCGCCTACATTGCTCGCCATTTCCGAGCCGAGAAACCGGTCGAAGGTATAACTGCGTCCATCCGCCAAGGAAACTGTCTTGTAATAGCCCCATTTCTTATCTGCGAAATTCGGAGTGTAACGAAAACCAAGCGTCGGAGTCATCAGGTGGCGAAAACTGGCATTAAGACCAAATGGCCGTTCCGCAAGTCCGTACAGTTTGGTGGAAGCGGAAGTTCCGACGCTGAATGTTGTTCGCGTAAACAATCCCCGGTCATCATCGCGGTCGAAGGTTTTTCCGGTTGGCTGGTAATTTACCACGCGCTTCGTCCAGACTTGCGTGAGATCGAGACTCGGCGTCAGATTCACATACTTGAGAATCCGGGCGGTCGCGTTAATCCCGCCGCTGTGCCGCATCCCCTCTCTCTGTACTATCGAAAGGCTATCGTCACCCCAGATGGTTGTGGGGTTCACAATGCGATTGTTGAGATAGACCGGCGGAACTTTAAGTCCTTCCTGCTTGAACGTCAGTGGCAAGGAGAGTTCGTCCGTGTAGTCAACCGCATATCGCCAGCGGAAGTTACGATACCACGGCGGTTCAAGTTCTTTGGGAGCAACAGCCCCACGAAGACCTCGCGGAGCTTTATGTGGCGGAAAGATTTGGCCCTGCTTATGACTGAAACCAATTCGCGGCAAGGTCGCCGACCAGTTCTTCTTCCGAATGTTCTGCGTGTATCCAAGGTTGGCGCTCAGCGACCACGGAGAATTGTCCCATGACTTGCTGAGCGTGGCGTTGGAATTCACCGACTGGGTCAGCAGATCCTGGGTTGTACCCACATCCTGATTGAAACTCTCATTGCTGGTGTAGCGTCCGCTGACTGTCAGCCGCGTGTTTCTGTCAATGATATGACTGTGATTAACACCCAACTGGAAGTCGCGGCGGCTGGCACTGCCTTGCCGCTGAGTGTTGAAGGCGAACGTACTTCCGCCGTTCATCACGTAGCGCTTGGCATAGCGATACTCGAGCCCGCCCAGAATGCCGAACTTTTCAAAGTAGTCCATTGAACCCCGCAAATCCATGTATTGCGACGGCGCCCAATAGTAGCCGATGTCGCGCAGAAATCTTCCTTGCGAAGTGGACTCACCGAATACGGGAACGATAATTCCGGAGCTTCGCCCGCGTTGGCTCGGAAAGATTCCATAAGGCACTACAAACACGGGCACGTCTTCAAAATACAGAACGACCGGCCTTGCCAGCACGCGCTTGCCGACTTGAATCTTCAATCGGTTGGCCGCAAAGTGGTAGTCTGCCGTATCTTTCTCGCAACTCGTGAACTCGCCATGTCGCGCAGTAATGACATCGGGCGCAATTCGCTTGAACAACTCGCCCTTATAGTGCCCATCATCGTAAGTCGTGGTGCCGGTTTTCACACGCCCGATTTTCGTTTTCATATTGTAGGCGATTTCCTCGCCATAGAAATCGTCTCGATTCTGTTCGAAATGCGGCTTGCCGCGCCAGATAACGGTATCTATTTCGCTGTTTGTGCTATCGGTGAAGAGTGTATCCGGCACTGCCTTCGCCTCGAGCAATTGCCCGTCCCAATCCACCGTTATCTCACCAGCCTTAAGTTCCATATCCTTGTATCTGATCTCGGCATCGCCGGAGAGCACTGTCAAGCGGCCCTCCACACTGAACGTAATACTGTCCGCCTTATAAAACACGAGCGTGTCTAATCCCGGCTCGCTCTTCTTAGCCAGAGTGTCCGCCCTGAGTGAATCGGTGGCAAGGGAGTCCGTGTAAACTGAATCAGGAACAATAGCGGGTGGCTCCTGCGCAAAAAGGAGTGCCGCACAGGCGAAGAGAATGAGGAGGGTGAGTGCGATGCGCGAAAAAATCAAGGAATAAGCCTGCTGAGAAGGCAATTAGGACACTTGGAAGAGGATAGGTTTAATAGCCATTCGTCACTGAAGAAATAAAATGAGCCGGAACTCGCAGTTATGGATTCGCCAACTGCGCGACGATATTTCGCTCCCATGACTGTCTTGGGGCGAGGTGCAAATCCCACAGAAACATCAATGCAATGGACTGAAAAACGCGCTCGAAACCACCCTCCGAAAGTGAAATGCTCTCAATGGGAACACGCCACAGCTTCGCTGCCCCATCGAGCGAGAGGTGGACAGCGACACCTTCATAATCATCAGCGAGGCGCACTTCCTTCACATTCTGATGGACTTTAATTTCGCCAAGGGGTTGATTCCAGTCGCCGGAATCCGGAATAGAAATATGGTGACGAAAGGAGTTGGCAGCTTTCAATCCAAGATTCCATTCTACTCCAAACGGACTGTCAAGATTGAAATCCGAGTGATTCTTCACTCTGTAGTGAATATTGAGAATGGGTTTTCCGGGCACGGCGCGAATAGTCTTCAGAATTTCCACTGAGGTTTCACCCACCCATCCGAGACAGGCAAGCTTGACCCCATCGGTGAACATCTCTGCAATTCTGTACTCCCCCTTCAGAAAAGTACCGTAGTCGGCAAGTTTTCCGGTCTGAAACTCTCCAATCAGCGAGTTCCAACCGGGGAAATGATCGAGTAAGGCGGCACGCGGCCAGCGGTCGTAGAATAACTTCTGATCAAGATCCCGTTCCTTGCTCAGAACGAGATCATGAATGGATGCGCTGCCTTCACTCTTGGCATCCACCGAAACTGCATGAATCAGCTTCTCATGGTAGCTCTCCGGTTGCCTTGTGAGAGTATCGAGCAGATTGTATCCCGCAGCACGATCATCCCACTCGAACAGCGAGCCTCCGCGTCGAGGGGATAGATAAGCGTTCATGCGCGCATTCTCGATGAGGACTTCCTTGTGCCCATCCGTATCATGATCCGTATACTCGATATCCACCCACTTGCGTCCGCGGTGTAAGAGATTGTCAGAGAGATACTCGGAATGCAGCAGTTCCTTCCACACGGCGTGCCGGAGATGCGGGAGATACAGACCTCCGAAAACACCATGCCAGTAGGCGCAATTGCATTGCCCGCGCAGCAGCGGCGTATGCAGATCATCATTGCGTTTGCGCCCCGAAAGACGGTAGTACTTGCGGCTCGACCGCAGCATTCGCTTGTGCAGATAATTGGACTCCGGGTATTTTGCCAAGAATCCTCGCCAGAATCCACCTTTGAGAAACGGCTTGAGTTCATCCCAGTCAGAGCGAGATTCAAACTCCTTCACGAATTTCTCGAAGTTGCGTCCGGGTTGCGACGGCAGCACCCACTCGCCCATTTCAAAATAGGAGCACGTTGGCAAATACGTGCGGCCGGCGGCCGGTATTTGGTCACGCGCTTCGGAAAAAGTCATCAGTTGAATCTCATCGCCGTGTGTCTCGAGCATGTCGAAAAAGCGATGTAACCAACCTTGCTCGTAGACCCACTCATAGGTCTTCGGCCAGAGTCCGAATTTCTCCCCGTCGTCCGCCATCACGAACACTGCGTTCTCGCGCTCCTGTGCTTGCTCTCTGAAGTAATTCAGAGTGCGCTCCGGTTCTTTGAAAGGAATGGCATAGCGCAGAGCCTGATGAATCGGAAACAACGCCACGGGCGGGCTGTTGGACTCTGTCAGATAATAGCCTGAGAGATCGTGCAATGGATGACCGGCGGAAAGGAAATGATAATCATCGAGCGGCAGATATTCTACTCGAGCCTCTGCCAGAAGGGATGCGAGGGCGGGTTCCCACACTCGCTCGGCCAACCATGCACCGCGCGGAGTGACGCCAAAGCGCTTCTTAAGATAGTCCCTCATGCGCTCGAACTGTTCCAGCGCATCGTTGCGGGGAAGAATGGGCAGGATCGGTTCGTAAAAGGCGCCGCCCAGCAGTTCAATCTGCTTCTGTTCGAGCAATTTACCCACCAGATCGAAGTAGCCGCGCTCATGTTTCTCCAGCCATTCCCACAAACAGCCGGTGGTATGCAATGAAAACCGGACGTGCGGATGATCGAGCGCGACTTTGAGAAACGGTTCGTAACTCCGCTTGTAAGCCTGTTCAAAGACATGATCGAAGTTCCCGACAGGCTGATGATTATGAATTCCGAGAATGAAGTTGATTTTCGACACGGGCGAACCTGAGATTATGTTTCTTTCTTCCTGCTGATTTCGATTCTTAGCGGCGGCGTAAGACCACAGTCTCACTGGCAATCACTTCTTCTCCTTCCCGCCCGGGCCCCTGTGATGCCGGTGGAAGGAAATACGCGGAGTTTGTTTCCGAGTCATAATAGCCGCTGCAATGCACAATATAGGAGATCCTGACTTCCTCTGTAAGAGGTCTCCAGACTTTGACAACGTTCCCCTGCCCTTCATAGCAGTTCTCATTGGATCGTGCGGCGTCGTTCTGATACCACCAGGTTGCCGATGGACAACCCTCCACTGGAACACGAACTCCGCTAAATCCGACCGGTTCAACAGTTGTCACATAGAGAATCCAAACCGGCCACGGGTAATCCTCGTCAGTCTTCCTGCTGCAGGCACTCGCAAGCAGCACAATCGCAAGCGCTAGAAGGGTTGGGTAGCTCGAAGGCACGTGACGTGTCATTTGTGAATGGATCTTAGGAGTAACTCAATGGGTAAACCACAACGCTGCTGCTCCGAGCAAGCCTGAGAAATAACCGAGTTTTCCTGGGAGAATCTTCAAGAACTCGGTGTGAGTTCGCAAGGCATGAGCCCGGACTTCTCGCTCAAATTCGCGCAAGAAAAAAGTTGAGCCGGTGACTGTGCCGCCGCCGACAATGATGGCTTGCGGGTTTAGGATGTTTATCCAGGTGAGAGCAGCTTGAGCAAGATAATGCGCAAGTGCCCTGTGGACATTGCAGGCGCGTTCATCCCCTCGCTCGGCCATTTCCGTCACACTGCGGGGATTGGGAAATTCGCCCGTCGGAAAATACCTGCTGGCCAGTTGATCGAAGGCATTGCGTCCCACATATCCTTCGAGCGCGCCGATGCTTCCCATCGTCTCGGGACCCTCTTCATTGATAATTGTGAAACCGAGTTCCGCCGCGCCACCGTTCGCTCCGCGATAGAGCTTGCCATCCACAAAGATTGCTCCGCCCAGTCCGGTTCCCACTGCAACGGCGATGAAGTGCTTCAGCCCAACACCCGCTCCCCAGCGGAATTCGGCCAGACCGAAGGCATTGACGTCGTTGTCCACGACCACGGGCAGATCCAGTTCACTCGCGAGCATTTCCCGCAGGGGTATCCCCTTCCAATCGGGAAAGTTAGGGGCCGCCACGACGCGTTCACGGTCTGCGTCCACCACTCCCGCGAATCCGACTCCGATTCCAACTGGAATCCATGGCGATCCCACGAGCAGAGATTTGGCAGCGCGGATAACGGCGGCCACAACTTCCTGTGGCTCGTGTGAAGCCGGTGTCGCAGACGTGCTGCGCTCGATAAGCTCTCCGCCTTCCGAGACCAGTCCGACTTTGATGTTCGTTCCACCAATGTCAATGCCGAGGGCGACTTTATTTGCAGGGGTATCAGTTGCTGACATCGTCAATCCTAAGTTCGGTCATGTTGTCTTGCTTGCGAACAAAGACAATCTCAACAGCAGGGCGATCTTTGGAGAGCCTGAACTGCGCAGTCAGAGATCCTCCGTTGGCAAGAGGATAGCCAAAGAGAAACGCGATCTCGTGGGGATAGCCGGAGATTCCGATGCGGGCGCGATCATGAACAAAATCGTACTCAAGATGAATATATCCCATTCCGAAAGGCAGTCGCGCTGCGGTGTGTCCCCAACTTGACGGTAGTCGCGGGAAAACCTCAACACGATGCCGAAGCCAGTCGGGGTGAAATCCAAGATAGAGTTCAGCCAGATTCTGAAAAGTTGCAGCCATTGTGGAATAATCCGGCGCGCTCTCACCCTCAGCAGTTTCAGTGAGGAGCGCCCCCGGTGTAGCCCCATCCAGCAGCATCGTCAACAGGCTGTCAAGATCCGGGGTTTGAGTGATTCTAAGATCCTTGTTGAAACGGTAAGCCGTCCATTTTTGCCATCCGAAGCCATCCATTAAAGAGATTTCCGCAAGCCGCTCCGGATTGTCACTCAACCAATTGAAGTTTGTTCGTGCACCCGCCCGAAAATAACTGATTGAATCATAGCTCTCACTTGATTCGAGGATGATCTTGGGATCCGTTTCTTTCGCCGGTTCAAGACCTTCGATTACAGATTCGAGTTCACTCAGTGCGACTGTTTTTCTCATGGCGGCGAACGGGCTGTTGTAGTCGGCAAAGTATTTGCGGGCGGATTTCGATGCGGTCATGGCAAGTCTGCGGAAGACGTCACCATGAGCGTTGTCACCGCGAGCCCGTACGATTTCTTCCCCCATAGTCTGCATCCCCGCGAGTTCGATCTGTGAGCAGGCAAGTCGGAGCGAGCTGTCCGCAATGGTTTCGTTATCAAGCGCCTGTCGGCTTAGCGTCAATTCCCCTTGCAGGAGATCCAGTTCGGAAATAACTTCATCGGCAAGCTGCTTAACCGCCGCTTCATTTGCCATTCCATATCGGAGTCCATCCCGAAAGGCTTGCCAGCCGAAACGGAATTTCTGAGACCGCGTAAAGTGGCGGTTAGGATTTGCTGTTTCGGAAAATGCAAACTCAGGTTGTTGTCGTGAGGCCAGAAAGAAGGCTGAAGCAAGTTGCGCATTTCTTTCAAAGTCGGCGCGAGTCTCATATTCCAGAAAACCCGAAGCACTTCCTAAGTTCGCCGCAAGGAGAGCAAATGCTCTGTTCATGCGATCATCGCTTGTGTTCAGTGAAAATGCAAGTGAGGTTTGCAATGCTTCACGGACTGCCGCCTCCACTTTCTTGCGCGACTTTCCGAGATAGGTATCGGCTGTTTTGCGCGCAGCCGCCGGAGTCTCACCGAAGGCAAACACAATCTGCGCAGACTCTTGAGCCAATCCAAAGCGGCAAGTCGTCGGCGAATCCTCAAGGGCGGTTTCGATGCCACGGTCGGCTGCGATCACGAGATGAATGGATGGATTTGAGTGCCGGAAACGATAGGACTTGTAGTTCTCACGATCGGGTTTGAGCGCAAAGAAGGCAGAGACGGATTCGCGCACGGACAGTCTGACACTCGCCGGTCGTTCACCTTCGAGATAAACTGCAAGCCCACCACCGGTGGGCAATGGAACGGCAACACATCGAAGCGAAGTATCCTGACTTTGCGAGCTTAGGCTCGTCAGTGAGCGGTTAGCTTCACTTTCGAGCACATCCAGTAGGTCCTCATGGCCATTAAGTCCTCCCTCCCATCGAATTTCAAGAGCCTCCCCAAAGCGAGGACTGCGAAAGACAAGCGAGGGTTTTTCCGCCTGCTTGACGGTGATACTTAGCTCCGTGCCAAGTGCCATAAGTGGCTTCTGCTTGGTTCGGGCCGGAAATTCCGTTGTAATCTGTTGTTTATTAAAAATATATGGATTTCGCTCCGGGAAGGGCGATTTCCCGCAGCCGAGGAGCAGAATCAGTAGAAGCAGTTGTAGATGCTTTTTTTGCATAGATTTACATAATACAAAAGACCGCCCACAATAGCAAGAAAAAGGGAGACGGGGCGAAATCCAAAATCCGAAAACGGAACCTGTCTGTCTGAGTTCGTCTGCACCTTTGTTACAGCGTGTGGCGGGAACATCCGCAGGCACTGAGGGGTTTCAAGCAAATAGCGGTGCATTTATTCAAATACACCACACAATAACAAAATGTAGATTCCCCTTACTTATGGCAAAGCCACCCTCTCCCGATCAACTGCGTGAAGAAATTGGTGAATTCCTTCGCACGAAATACGGCTCCGACGTCGCCGTCGCTGACGTTGATCTCGGAGCGCCGCACGAAGGCACGCACACGGAATCCAAGAGCCCCGGTCTTGACTCCATGGACTTCAAACTCAAGCCGACCGAACTTGAGGCTTATCTGCGTGAATATGTGATGCATCAGGACGAGGCCGTGGAGATTCTCGCCACCAAGATCTGTACTCACTTTCACCGCCGAAAGTGGGAGATCGCTCATCCTGAAGATGAGACTTCCGTTGGCCGAATCAAAGCGAACGTCTTGATGATGGGACCGACGGGAGTGGGCAAGACTTACTTGGTGAAGTTGATTGCGCAGAAGATCGGCGTGCCATTCGTGAAGGGTGACGCTACAAAATTTTCCGAAACAGGTTACGTCGGTGGTGATGTGGATGACCTCGTGCGCGAACTTGTGCGTGAGGCAAAAGGCGACATGAAGTTGGCTGAGTACGGTATTATCTATGTGGATGAGATTGACAAGATTGCTTCAGCCGGCAATGTCCACGGGCCAGATGTATCGCGCACCGGAGTGCAGCGCGCTCTGTTGAAGTTAATGGAAGATACTGAAGTGGACTTGCGTGTCCCGCATGATCTTGCCAGTCAGATGGAAGCTGTGATCGAAACCCAGAAGAGCGGAAAGGCCGAGCGCAAGAAAGTCTCCACCCGCAATATGCTATTTATTGTCTCGGGTGCGTTTTCCGGTTTGACAGAGATCATTCGCCGGCGGCTTGCCAAAGGTTCGATGGGATTCAAACTCGGAGCGGAGATTCCAACCAGCGATCGTGAGATCCTTAAGCGCGTCACGACTCAGGATCTTCTTGAATACGGTTTTGAGTCTGAGTTTATTGGACGATTGCCGGTCACTGTGCAGCTAAATGATCTTAACGAGACCGCATTGTTTGATGTGCTGAGCAGTCCGCATTCGGCAGTTACGCAAGGTAAGAAGCGCGATTTTGCCGCCTACGGAATCGAGTTGGAGTTCGAG
>JAGVEU010000223.1 GCA_020057985.1 Calditrichota bacterium
CGCCAAGCAGATTGTACGTATCGAAATAGAACGAGACGGAGCGATCTGAGTTTGGCTCCGCGATATCCACGTTGTTGGGGAACTGGTGCATCATTTCCATTTTGCCTCGCAACATCGCCGCGCTAAGCGTATTGACGTTCTCGTGCAGAATCCCCTGATAGATTCCGGCGATGTTGGTATTGTTCCAGCGGGTTTTCGTGTCCAACTCCGATGGCCCGATGAAACCGATGGCGCCGCGCGGATTGTTTTGTGTTCCCAGTCTCAGCCATTTCTCTCCGAAGCATGGATCCGGACTGGTCTCAAAGGCACCGCCACCGCAGACAATGCTGGTAATAACCGGAAGCTGTTCTCCGTTTGCAAGGGAACCAATATTGTCAACGTCGTAGTGCGGATAAGCCCAGTCTGTAGGAGAGCCAAAGCCGCGATAGGCCACGAAGCTCACACCACTATTGATACTGTTGTTGATTTGGGAAGCGTTGCCGGGAGGATAGGGAACGGAGTCCACTTGGGTGTATCCCGACGAAAGAAACTGCCCGCGAATCCATTGCAGGGTTGGCCAAGCGGAATTGTAAGTCAGGAACTGCTCAGGCGTGCTCCGCACTCCAGTGATAAGCATTTCCGTGCGCCATGAGCCCGTCGGTTGAAAGGGATTGCTCTCGTATACCAGACACTTGTTGACGACTGTTTGCAATTCTGTGATGTTAGCAACCGATAATCGTCCGACAAAAACGTCGGGAAGATAATCTGTTCCTTCCAAGAGCGCATAGCGATGATCGGAGACCATCAGGGAGTGGTAGTACCCTGCAACCATCCAACCGGGCATGGAGTTCTGTCCAGTGACATCACCAATGAGCGTTACGAAGACCGGCGGCTCATCCCAACTGTCATAGGCAGTTTGAATGTAAGCTTTGATGGCCGTGTTTGTAGTTCCGGTTTCGTCCGTTGTGGCAACAGTCACTGTGTGGCCGCGCTGACGTTTCCAAGCCACGAAACTATCAAGCGCTGAAAGGTACGCCGGACGAGTGACAATCAGATAGGGCTCCGGTCTGCGTTCCGGTGCGGTGGTTACTGCGTCCAGATTGCTGACTGACCCTCGCATTACATCGAGAAAAGACGAAGAGATAACTCTGTGATTGTAAGAGCCGCCGCTCGCATAGTCAAGTCGGAACTGCACATGCTCGCAGATTCGGACTGCTGTTCCGTTTTCATTCGGTTGCAGTGCGTTGAGAGCAACGGTGGTAAGTGGAATGCCACGCATGACCATCGCTGATGAAGCGGCGACGAGCGGTAGTGGATTGTTGAGTACTGCCTGCGCCAGCGAGTCTGATATTTCGCCGACTTCGGCAGTCCGCCATTGGGTGGATACCAAGATCACTTCGACGGCAGTGGTGCCAAGCGGCAGCGCCCATATCATACCCGAACTATAGGGTCGCGCCTCTTCGTCAGATGCAGGATTATGTTCCCGGCTATCATAGGTCCATCGAGATTCGGCGTCGGCAGCGAAGGTGGCACCGTTGCCACTCGATGCGATAACAGTGACTCCAAGACCGTTGGAATTCTCGGCGTAACTGTTACCCCCTGTGGCGCGAGCGCCGGAAACCCAGAGTAGTAGAAAGGCTAAGATACAGAATGATGTACATGTTCGCAGCATGGCCATGAAAAAGCTCCTGTCAGGCGTGTGGGACGGTCGTTATGAGAGCAGTGGCGCGTAATGAGTGTATTTGGATGAAAGTGTCTGTGCGTGAATTTGCAAGTACAAGGCAACAGAGTATTGCACGCCATACGGCATCTGGAAGTTCCGGATTTTTCTCAATGATACAGACCCGGAACGAATAGTTCGTGAAATTCTACGCGAGTAGCTACTCGGAAACAGATTTTTGGCTAAGTGGCGGAGTGGAGGGTTCGAGATTGTCTGCGCGTTTTTCACTATGAAGTTTCGCCGTGACTTCACGCAGTTCCATTCCAATGGCAGTGAGTTGCTCCCGAATCTGCGGAACCAGTTCAAGCAAAGTGCGGAATTCCTTCACTTCAGCATAGGTGTACGGAGGAACGCCGGCCGCTTTTTGATCGCGGAGCCATTTGAGCAGTAGACGCTGAATTGTACTCTCGTTCGAGTGAAGCGCCACATCGGACCCAAAAATGTCAATGAGTCGAGCTAGCGAGTCCTGCAAATCCTCGATAGCCTGCTTGCCCTCTACTTGCTGGCGTTCAAGAAACTTCTGAAGGTTTACGTGGATTGCAGCCGCAGTTTGGCCAGTTTGCTTTAAGCTAGCGATTTTCGTTTGACTTAGAACCTCCACATAGCCACCCTCGATCTCATCAGCAATGATGTTCATGGCATAGACAGTGGAATTGCTTACACTTCCCTCAACCTGAAGCGTCAATCCGGCTTCAACCACAGAATCCATAACCTTGCCGGATACTGCGATATGACATTTGCAGGAAATATCAGCCTTGTGAACATTTCCTACGATGCGGATCGAATCGTCACACTCGATTTCAGTCCCAGCTTCAACATCGCCTTCGATGTAGAGCGGTTGAGAGGAGTGTATCTTCGATCCGGAGCGAACCGTTCCGATGATCTGTGCCGCATCAAACAAGTCGAGTTCGTACACTTTCGATTCAGTGAAAGTGATATGCGGAAGTACTTTCGCAACAAGCCGCGAAGGTATCGCTTCCCGTTGATCTTTCTGCCTTCGATCTCTTCCATGCCGCTCAAAGACAACAATGCCCTCTCTTGCTGCGATGAGTTTTGTTTCTCGCATCGAATGTCTTGATCCTTCACCGATCTCGACCGTCGTATTGATTCCAGTGCGTGCCTCGAGCTCGCGACCCCTTAGGTTGATCCCACGGCGAAGCCCATGGACTGCCGGTAAGGCTTCAACGAGAAAATCGCCGCGGCCAACTGGTCTGACTCCAATCCAAGCTGATGGCAGTAGCCGCTCTTCATCTGAACTGACGCCGTAGGTGATAATGGAGTTCTTTCCAAATTCCGGTAGAGTTCCTTCCGCAATCTTCAGACTCAGCAATGCTCGGCCTTCCAAATCCAATTGCTGGAGAGCCTGATCAACTACGTCCCACTGAACCAGTGTAGGCTCATATCCTTGTTGCTGCAAGCGTTCACGGATGGTTTGATGAGTAAGCGGCTTTTCAAATTCATCGAGCGGGTAGAAATCTGCCTCAATGACCATATCTGCGAAAATGGTTCCATCTGTCCCCTTCATAGGTGAGCTGCGAAATCGGGGAGCGCCAATCGGAAGCGCGTGTTTCACGATTTGCATCTCGACCAGCACACCGTTTCGGGTTTTCTTCTTGCTCAACAACTGAACATATTCGAGCAAGGAGTCAGGGACACCAAACTGTAATGCAAGTTCGGTCTTAACTTGTCGCAGACGTTCCGGAATCTCACCGGAAGTTATCTTCGCATCATTAAAGAGGACTTGGACTTTCCAGAAATTGTAGCCCTGAGAAATAACTCTTATGCTGGTATCGGAGGCCTTATCTGACATAACACTTCATCCGTGTCGGCGCGTCGTTCTACTGAGTTGTGAGCATGAGTCCATTCACTTACTAAAAGCAAATCTCGCGCCTACTAAGTTCAATCGAAAAGGCCAACCTTGTGATACCTCAAATCATCCGATAAAGTGAGGATTTTGCACAGAGCCTTTTTGTGTAGCATCGCCTCCGATTCAAGGTATGCAGCGATTGTAGGGTAATGTTCGGTAAGAAGTTGAAAGAGCGAGAGCCCGGTAGATTCAACGGTAGCAGTCCTCGCAAGCGCATCTTCGATCGAGATCGCCAGTCTTGCGAGCTCGCGACCGGCATTAGGCTTTTTCAGGAGATCACCAAGCTGCAATGCAGAAGCGAGGTCGAGTTCAGGTGTGATTTCCTGCGTTGTCTGCAAAGACTGCATGATTTCAGGCGTTGCCTGAAAAACGTCAGCGGCTTCCGCGATCAATTTGCGAATAACGGGATGATGTACACGCGGCAATAGTGTCTCATAATACAATTTACGGTTGTTCAGGTAAGTCTGAACAATAGAATGTAACGGCAGTGGTTCACAGTAATTTGGTGTCACTGGGTCCATCATACTCCGGTTTTGTCTGGCCAAACTGCCGCATGGGCTTCTCCCGAGTGCATTCCTCAAAAGCGTGAGCTATCAGACCGGCAGTGCGGCTCAGTATAAAGAAGCCTTTGCCAAGCTTCCAATCAA
>JAGVEU010000356.1 GCA_020057985.1 Calditrichota bacterium
TTCTACCATTTGCTTGATTCGAAGGATATCTGTTTGTGTGATATCGGTGATTATAGGCGCAACATTCGCTAACGAAACGGAAACAAACAAAAGGAGGATCGAGACACAGATAGCAAAGTATTTCATGGCACAACCTCACGGTGGGTTAGTAGCATTCGGATAACATCTAATAATATAATGAACAGACACGCCGAATGCAACCCCCTTCTGATTCCCCCACGAAGTGAGGGAAGGTGAAGCTATCTCCCCAAACTCGAGAGATTCTGACCGCCGAGCAGGGTTAAGTCCTCGCAACCCTGCCGCAATCTGAGACCGCAAATCAAGCAATTTCAGCAGCTTGTGCATATTTCTGTCCCAAAAGATCACGGATTCCGGCGGGGTTGCGGAAGACCTTAACCCCGCTCGGCGAGCAACTCCAGCCTTTCCAACGACTTCCGCAAATCAATAATAATCAATATATTACCGCAAGCCCTTGTTTTTCCGAACCAGAGGCACCTCCGACAATGCCTCCATTTTCACCCTCTCCTCCCATTTCGTGATTTCCTTCCCAATCTGCCAACTCCAGCTCAAACACGGACTTGCCCAATTGACTACCTGAACATCCGTAATACCTAAGTCCATTTCAGCACGCGACTTGTGTAATTCCCAAAAATATCACTTGACAACGACAAAACAGAACCTTATATTATGGCCAAGTTCACTGAACGCACGTTCCAATTGTAGGGGCGGCTTAAGGTCCTCCGCAGCCCGCCCGTGTAATTCATTTCGAGGTCGTAACGGTTCTGCAGTGATCTCGTTTTCAGCTTGTCAGCATTTCAGAGTTTCAGCGTTTTTGAGGACGGGCGGGCTGCGGAAGACCTTAGACCGCCCCTACCAAGCCTCTTCGTTTCAATTTTGGATTTTGGATTTCCTATCCCTTGTTCCTCAGCATATTCAGGGCACTTCCGGCTTTGAACCACGCGATCTGCTCATGATTCAGGGAATGACTCAACATCAGCTCCTCGCTTGAGCCGTCCTTGTGATGCAGAACCATCTTGATCGGTTTCTGGGGAGAAAGGTGCTTCAGATCAACGAGCGAGATTCTGTCTCCGTCGCGCACTTTGTCATAATCAGCCGGATCGCTGAAGGTGAGCGGCAACATCCCTTGCTTCTTGAGATTGGACTCATGAATGCGGGCAAAGCTTTTAGTGATAATCGCCGCGCCGTTCAGAAAGCGCGGTGACATGGCCGCATGTTCGCGCGAAGAACCCTCGCCATAGTTCTCATCCCCCACAACAATCCACCGCAGACCCTCAGCTTTCAGTGAACGCGCAACCTGCGCCACGTCTTCAATGTCGCCGGTCAAGGGATGCTTGCATTTTCCCGCATCCGAAGTAAAGGCATTGACCGCTCCGTTAAACATGTTGTCGGAAATACGATCGAGATGACCGCGATACTTCAACCACTTGCCTGCCGGGCTGATGTGATCCGTTGTGCACTTGCCTTTCGCCTTCAGCAGCAGGGGTAATTTCTCATAATCTTTGCCGTCCCATTTCGGGAATGCGCTGAGTTCTTGCAATCGCTCAGAGTCGGGATTTACTTTGACTACAACTTTTCCCTCAACAGGGGCTAAATAACCACTCTCATCCTTCACGAAGCCGTTGGCCGGAACTTCGGGAGCTTGTGCTGGAGCCGTGAGTTTGAAATCTGCACCCGGTACGTTATCAGTCAGCGGATTGAATCTGGTTGAAGCGGCCAAACTGTAAGCAGTGGTAATCTCCGGACTGCCAATAAAGGAAAGTGTGCCGGGATTTCCGTCATTGCGTTTGGGAAAATTGCGATTGTACGAAGAGATGATTGCGTTGGTCTCGCCGTCTTTGATGTCATCGCGCTTCCATTGCCCGATGCATGGTCCGCAAGCATTAGCCAATACAATCGCGCCGATTTTTTCGAGTCGCTGCATTTGGCCGTCCCGCTGAATGGTGCGATAGACCTGCTCGCTGCCTGGAGTAACATAAAACGGAATCGGCATTTTCATTCCGTGAGCCGCCGCCTGATCTGCCACGTCTGCTGCACGGCAAATATCCTCATAGGAGGAGTTGGTGCATGAGCCAATTAATGCACTGGTGAATTTCTCCGGCCATCCTTGAGCTTCCGAATCCTTGGCAAATTGAGTCACCGAGCGTGCTGCATCCGGTGTGTGCGGCCCGACAATATGCGGTTCAAGGGTGTCAAGATTGATTTCTACCACACGATCAAAATACTTTTCCGGCGCAGCCAGCACTTCTGCATCTGCCGTACATAAGTGTTTATGGTTGTTCGCCAGATCCGCAAGCTCCCCGCGCTCCGTGGAACGCAGATAGATCTCCATCCGCTTGTCATAAGGGAAGATCGAGGTCGTTGCGCCAAGTTCCGCTCCCATATTCGTGATTGTCGCTTTGCCGGTGCAGGAAATGGACTCTGTGCCCGGTCCGAAATACTCGACCACCGCATTCGTTCCACCCTTCACCGTCAGAATTCCCAGCAGCGCAAGAATCACATCCTTCGGCGCAGTCCACCCAGTGAGCTTGCCGGTTAGGTGCACTCCGATGCGCTTGGGATAAAGCACTTCCCACGGCAGTCCCGCCATCACATCCACCGCATCCGCTCCTCCGACTCCGGAAGCAAACATCCCCAGTCCACCTGCATTGGGAGTGTGTGAGTCGGTTCCAATCATCATCCCACCGGGGAACGCGTAGTTTTCCAACACGACTTGATGAATGATTCCGGCTCCCGGTTTCCAGAAACCAATACCGAATTTCTGGGATACACTCCGCAAAAAATCGTAGACTTCCTTGTTCATGTTCTCGGCATTCCTCAGATCATCGCTTGCTCCCACACGAGCCAGAATCAAGTGATCGCAGTGCACCGTAGAAGGCACAGCGGCTTGTTTCAAACCTGCCGACATAAACTGCAAGAGCGCCATTTGCGCGGTGGCATCCTGCATCGCTACACGATCCGGTCGCAGCCCGATGTAGGCTTTTCCGGGCGTGAGGTCTTCGTTGGCCGGATCATCGAGGTGACCAAGCAGAACTTTTTCCGCCAGCGAAAGCGGCCGATTTAGCCGTTTACGCGCTACGGCCAAGCGTTCCTCCATCTTTTGGTAGACAGCCTTGACAAATTCAGGGGTGGATTCGACGTGTACCATAAGAATTAGCTCCTTTCACATTCCATCAACCTGTTGTGGAATGCGTTTAATTACAGGCCTATTCGTACTCCGGCAGAGGCCGGAATCACACCGTAATATCGCAATTATTTCGCACTTTTTCAACTGCCGATTTTGGGGGCAAACGAAAGCGGCGACCAAGGGCTGCCGCAGTGCTAGGTTTACTTACTTTTCGGCGGGATCTGAGTTTGCGAATGCTGTGATTCTCCGACCCGATGATCCTGCTCGGCAGATTGGACTTACTTCAACAGGACCAACTTCGTCGAAGCGACCGGCATCTTTCGGATATTGGTTGCCTGTGCGAAATAAACTCCTGAGGTCAACGTGCTTGCATCGCACAGGATCTCCTTTTCGTCGGCGACAGGGCCTTGGAATAGTCGCATAACATTTCTTCCAAGGATATCAAACAGATCCACATAGTAAATGCTTGGCTCGGAGACTGTGAGTGCAATTCTGGCTTGCGAGTTGAAGGGATTGGGAAAGACTCTCAGAGTGGCCGTTTTCGGAAGCGGCACGAATGGTGTTGAAGTTTCCTCCGTGGTATTATTGGTATCCCGCAGCCATGGAATGAAGTTCACCTGATTTCCGACCCGGTTGCCCAGGAGGCCTTTATTCAGTATGTGCATTGGCTGGCACAAGACCCCGAAGTAGACCTCTGGTTCTGTGACGAGACGGGGATCGAGGCCAACCCCCGTCCGTATGTCGTGTGGGCGAAAAAAGGATCGAAGCCAACGATCCCTTACGTCGGAGACCACTGGCGGCAAAATGTGATGGGCGCGGTACGCCCTGCCGATGAACGGTTCTTTTCACTGATCGTCACCCTCGGCAATGCCGAGCTGTTCCAGGTCTTCCTCGACCCACTGAATCGTCAACTTGACCCGGATAAACAAACGATTCTCATCCTCGATAATGCGCCCTTTCATAAAGTCAAA
>JAGVEU010000288.1 GCA_020057985.1 Calditrichota bacterium
ACGGAATTCCCACCGATCAGGAGACCAAGTACCGCGAGTCCGTCCACGGTAAAGCACTGCTCGTGAAGAAAGATGACAGCGCCCCTGTCTGCAATGATTGTCACGGCAACCATGGCGCCGCCCCTCCCGGAGCCGGCTCGCTTTCGGCGGTCTGCGGCATGTGTCATGCAGTGGAGGCAAATTTCTACGACCTGTCGCCGCATAAAATCGCATTCCAACAGCAGGGATTGCCGATGTGCGAGACCTGCCATGGCAACCATGAGATCGCAAAACCGAGTGATTCACTGATCGGATTGGAGTCGAATCATCTCTGCGCGAATTGCCACAATCCCGATGACCCGAATTCCGCCCCGCAACAGATCGACAGCATGCGCGTCTACCTCGCCCGAGTTAAAGCCGCTGCCGATTCGGCAACCCGCCATGTACGCGAAGCCGGCACGCGGGGAATGGTGACCACCGATGAAGAGTTTACCCTGAAGGAAATCGATCAGATTCTCATCCAGATACGCAGCTCAATTCATGCGTTTTCCGCCGATTCACTTGTGCCCTATGTCAATGATGGCCTGACCAAATCCACGACCGTGCGGACCGCAGCTGCCGCGCTGATCGACGAATACTATTTCCGTCGCTGGGGCCTGGGAATTTCTTCCATCATCATCACCCTGCTGGCCCTGGCGCTCTACCTGAAGATCCGCTCGTTAGGAAAGTAAGTTCTGTAAATCCGAATTGCTTCGGCATTAACCTACCGTATTAACTCATTCCTTGAGCGCGAAGGACTGTCCCTGCGGCGCCGGGGATCATATCCGGAAACTTCGTGGAGCCGGGAAGGGATTCCCAAAGGCGCGGCGGTTGCGATATTGGACTAAATTAAGCGATAATTCCCTTGAGCTTGAAGAATCACACGTATAGTTCAGTTGGTGACAGGGTCGCTCGCCTGGCGAAACTGCAAGTGAAATACTGAACAAATTGGATTAGGAGGAGTCGTTGATTCACTGTCATCGTCTCATAATATCCTGCGGCCTCCTGGCTAGCGTCATTCTGCTTATAGTGGCTGGTGAGATCTCAATGTTATCTGCCTCGCCTATCGGCCGAGGGGATGCCAAACTTGCTTTGACAACGACTTTGGGAACGCGCACGCTTTTGTGCGGCGACGCCGACGGCTCCGGTGATCGTAACATCTCTGATGTCGTCTACTTCATCCAATACATATTTGGGTCCGGAAGTACGCCACTAGATCCGAGTGGGGGTGACTATGATTGTGACGGTGGCAACACGATCGCCGATGCTGTCCTGATGGTTAACTGGATCTTTTCCGACGGCGCGGCACCGTGCGAGGGAGCTCTGTGCGCGAAGGGCGTGTTTCTGGTCGGTGATCCGGATTCGCTGGCGCTTGGCGCCACATTGGATCTCTTTCCGATTGCCGCTGCATCTGACGACATCGACTCCACCGGCTTCATATCTACCAAGCTCGAAGCTATCATCAATCCCACAGCGACAGTTGGTGACGTGAACAGCGCCCTTGAGCAATTTAACGCACGAATCTCCAGCATGGTAACGGACATACCGTTCGTTTCGCTCATGGTTCCAAGGGTATACAACCAAACCTCGGCGGAGAGTCTCGCAGCGCTAATGGCGCCATCCAACGCTTTCGACTATGTTGTCCCCGCCTATGCTCCGAAGAATGACTCTTCGCTGATCTCAAGCTCCCCACAATTGCGTCGAGCTGCAATCCTACCCGGTGGCGCTGCCAATCAAAATCTCGATTTTCTCATCGCGATGAGGATGCCGGCTGCTTGGAATCTCAAAGATCTTATCCCTGGTGGGCAGAAGGTCAACGTATTTGTGCCAGACAAGTACTTCTCTTTAAGCCCAAACCCCGAAATCTCAGCACAGAGCTTTGTCTCTGGTGGCGGGCCATCCTTGGCGGCCTTCAGCAGCTACTACTCTGGAAATCATGGCTTTCACGTTAGCGGAATCATTGGGGCAAACTTTGACAACGTGGGAGCCACCGGAACTCATCCTGATGCTGGTGACCACCTCGAGATCAAGTCTTTGTCGGTCGAGGGTTGGGACTGGACTGACATTCTCCAAGGTCTTACCTTCAACATCGGCTCCGCCTTGCCCGGTGGGAAGTTCGTCCTGAACACGAGCTTGGGCTATAATGATCCGGAATTCGAGGACCTGACCAAGTTTCGGCGCGCAATGGACATGCTGCAGTGGCGCTATCTGGTTGCTGCCAGACAAGCAGATTTTGTTCACGTTACTGCCGCCGGCAATTCCGGCGAGACACCGGGAGATGGTGGCTTAGCAGACTTTAGCTCTCCTTTCTGTGCGGCAGCCCGATTCATCGATCCTCATGAGATGCTGGTGGGAGAGCCCGTACCGCCCGATCTCTTGCAGATCATGGAAAGACTTCTCACGGCCGCGCAAACCCAAAATCCGCAAGCACTGCTTCCATTGACCAATGTCATCATTGTGGGGTCAAACGACAACGGCGGAACAGAATATCCGGGGTCCTGCAAACAACCCGATGTCCGCTGCATCGGCGAGGGAGTCTTTGGTCCCTGTGCACTACAAGATCCGATCTATTTTCCCGGTCTCGCCATCGGCTGTGATGGCACCGATGCCTACTATACTGGCACCTCACAGGCGACCCCTCAAGTCACCGGCTTAGCCGCCTACCTCTGGAACCTAAACCCGTTGCTTACCGTTGAGGAGATTTGCGGCATTATTCTCAATTCATCCGTCAATGGGCAGGTTGATGGCTACCGGGCTGTGCTTTCCCTGGATCAAGATATCTTCAACGCAGCGTTTCGTCTGGCGCTACTCGATGTTGCTGACGGCAACGGAGTCCCGGGCACAAACGGACAGTTTGATCGTGACGATATTGTGTTGTTCCTGGCGAAATTCGAGGAATACGAACAGATTCGCGCCGACACCCCCAGCACTCCGGCTGATTACTCGCGTTATGACCTGAATGGTGATGGCTTCACAGGCGGCACCACTTATGCAACTAGATTCGACCTCGACATTAACACCCCGCCGCAGTATGGAACCCTGTCCATTCCAGCCGGCGGTGAAACCCTCCAGTTTGAGGAAAACTTGCTCGTCGATTTTGATGTGCTTTGTTACTATGCGCGGACTTCACTCTATGCGGGCCCGCCGAGTGCTCTCGACACGCTCATGATTGATTGCCCTTGCTCGCAACAATCCCAACGGAATGCTACCTGCGGATGTGCGACAACGACCGACAATGTCGTTCTACCCTTTGAAAGACACGGCACCCTCTATGCAAGCGCGAATCTTGTCGTAGATCAAAACGACCTCCCCACCGCTCCCCCTTACGAATTCGGTCCTTGGATCGACAGTGTCTCTGCAAATGATGGTGCAGCCTCCGCAAGTGCCAGTATCCGCGACGAGATTCGCTATGATTCACTCACCAACGAAGTAACCATCTATTATCATTCGCTAGGCGAATGTACCGGTGGACAATGTCTAAATACCGTTGTGGCCGCCGGACGGAGTAATTGGAAGTTTGACATCGATTCCGTCTGTGCAGTCACCGGCGCAATCAGGGTGCTCGTTTCCAAGACATTGCAAAGTCCCGGCGGCTGGGGCTACAGCTTAGGCGATGTCACATTGTATAATCCAACTCCGCCATTTCAATTCATGTATCAATTTGACAGAGCTGCCGCTCAAATAGACACAACCTTAGCCCTGGACATGCCGCCGGGGAAGTACGACTTCCAACCTCGGAATGAAAGCGGTGTTTCGCGATTTTTGTGTCCGAGTTCCGACCACCAGGCCATGGACGTTACGATCACCTTCACGATTAGACCGACTGCCTCTGCAATTGCATTGAAGGCAGAAGCGGTGGCGGTCGCTATGAAGAAAATCGCCCAGACAGCACGCCCCGTTCGCACCGGGAGTCTTCCTCTTCAAGTGCCGGGAGATTCTGTTCCGGGTATTCGACCAGACCAAGAGCTCTTGAAGAAAGGAACTGCTAAGCGGTGAGAGTCGCAAGTCCGAATGGGGTGAGGAATTCACTGTTCTTTACCGTAGGTCAACAGCCGTGCGCTGCTGACACTTCGGCTACTCGCTGTGTCAGGTTTCAGTCCCGCTCAACGGGGCGTGACCTGACACCACTCTGGGTGCCCCATCCGCTTGCGGTGGGTTTCAGTATTGTCATTCTAACGCACGCGGGAATCCGGAACCGTAACTCTCCAACAGAAAGGCGACTGGCTGGTCACCAGAAACAATGCGCGTCCGGATCAATTTGTTTCGACTCCGAATCGTATTATCCTGTACAAATGATATCGAGGAGAGTATCTTCTTCAACGGCTGCACCCGCGGAAGGATTGTCAAACGGCATACTCATTGAAAGTAGAAGGTTCTATATGAAACGCTTAAGCATCACGATTCTCATTCTCTCTATGGTTTGTGCGATGGCCTGCAACAAATCAGCGAAAGAGGTTCCGGCCGCTAATTCAGGCACGGCACAGTCTGCCCTCGCGTCTCCCGAATCATCAAAAGCTTCCCCCATTACCGTGGCTAATCCGAATCCGACTACACCTCTTGTGGCCACCGAGTCTGCTACAGCTTCGGGCATGAATCCGCCCCACGGACAACCG
>JAGVEU010000159.1 GCA_020057985.1 Calditrichota bacterium
ACCGGAGTTTTTGCTGAAGAGACTAACAAGGACTCCGTTCAGTATACGCTGCCGGAGCAGACGATTACCGGTTCACGAATTGAACAGCCGTGGTTGAATAATGCCTCGGCGATTACTGCCATCACCTCGCAGGATCAACCGAAGGTGCGCGGGCTTGGGCTTTCTGATAACCTGTTGCTGGTTCCGGGACTTGTTGCGCTGTCGCGGTTTGGCACCGATGATATCCGGCTTTCTGTTCGCGGTTTCGGGGCGCGGTCAAATTCTGGAGTGCGGGGAGTGCGGGTATTGTATGACGGGATTCCCGAATCGGAGCCTGATGGACAAACCCGACTCGAAGGGATTGAAGTTGGAAACCTCGATCGGGTGGAGGTGTTGCGAGGGGCGGGATCCGCGCTCTATGGAAATGCCGCGGGAGGTGTGCTCAACTTGCGCACGGCGGAGGCATTCCCAAGACTGGGAATCAAGGCTGAGGGTGTGGTAGGCGGTTTCGGATTTTCCAAAATTAAAGTCTCGGCGGGAACCGGTCCGGCCCATCAAGATAGCGCACTGAGCGCGAGTCTCGATTTGACGGATTTTGATTTTGACATCATGGAAGGGCGCGGCGGTGATGGCGGAACAATCACGCTGTCGCAAACCCATGCCGATGGATGGCGCGAGCATTCCACATACGACGGACAGATCATATCGGGTTCATGGAGTTCGTATGGATCTCCCAAGTCGGAACTGCGAACGATGTTCTATTTCACGAATGTGTCGGCGGACCTTCCGGGCACACTCACCAAAGCTCAGTTCAACACAGATCCCAATCAGGCAGACACCAGTTACAAGCGGTTGGATGTACGGCGGGCAACCCGCAAGGGTCGTGTGGGGATTCACTACCGGCGACACTTCTCGCATGACTTCACCTTCGATGTGACGCCTTATGTGGCCATCAAGAAGCTCGACAGGGTCCGAGAAAACGAGAAGTTTCAGGCGATTACCCGCTATATCGTGGGCGGTACCATGCAGGCATCATGGAAAGGAAAAATCGGCTCTCTTGAAACGGAAGCCGTCGGTGGATTAGACCAGCAATTGCAGGACGGGCCAGTCTCATTTTTCAACAACGTCAACGGCGACAGAGGGGACAGCCTGCTCAGTCAGGAACAAGAGCGTCAATGGGGGCAAGGCTACTTTGTACAAGGGGACTTGGAGCATCTCGAACATTGGGGAGCCACTGCAGGCTTGCGCTATGACAATGTGCTATTCTACGATGAGTTCTTAAACAAGCCCACACCAACACTACGCTATCAGAAAGACGCAATCACACCACGGCTCTCGCTGCGCTATCATCCGCTGGAGGAAACGACGGTGTTTGGCACAGTGTTCGGCGGCTTCGAGACCCCGACCCTCAGTGAAACCGACAACGTCGTTGGCTATGACTTGAAGCCGCAGAAATCCCTGACGGTGGAACTCGGAGCACGGGCAGAGCGGACTCTCTGCGGACTGCATGGACACGCGGAACTCACGGCTTATCGTATGACCATCAGTGATGCCATTGTTCCTGACGAGATTTCCGGCGAAACACTGTTTACCAATGCGGCAGAAGCAGTGCATCAGGGCGTGGAGATGTCCTTCCGCCTCGAAAAGCCGCGATTGGGATTTGTCGGATTGTCAGCCAGTCTTGGAGAGTTTGTCTTTTCGGACTACAAGACCGCGCTCGGTGACTTTACTGACAAGAAGTTGGCTGGGGTTTCGCCCGATCTGTTTGGCGCAGTGGCTCGCTGGACACCGAAGGATGCATTCTTCGCCGAATTGACAGCCCGTTATTCCGGCGCGGCGTATGCCAACACAGAGAATAATAAGAAGGCAGACTCGTGGATTGTCTTGGGAGCGGCAGTCGGCGGACAGATTCCGGTGAAATTCATGAGCGCAGCATGGCATGTCGGCGCACAGAATCTTACGGACGAGAAATATGCGTCCTTCATTCAAGTGAACGATTCGAAGGGGCGGTATTATGAGTCGGGAATGCCGTTTGCGGTGTTCGGCGGAATTTCGATCGGGACGAAGGGGCTGTGAAGAAAACCTGAAACCTGAAAACCGACCCGCCAAAATCGTCGGCAGAGTGAAGCAGAAATTAAAAAATAGCATCTCCTACTAAATCCCCTGCGCGTCTTCGGCAAATTCGCACAGAAGTGAAAAATTCCTTGTTACAGGAATCACATCTATCTTGCCAGATTTCCATTCTCGTGCAAGTCGTTAAGGATTCTTCAGTCAATAACCCCCTTTTGTCCCCCGTACACGGAGGGAGAAAAGATGCTGGATTCAGAATGGTAGTGCCGCTCTGTAACTTTTTATAAAACCGATAGACTCATCATAGACCGAACTCGGAGGAACTCATGAGCGATCTTCGACTGAATCGTAAGGATGGCGTGTTCATTGCGCTGTGCCTGATTGTTCTTGCGGCGGGAGTGTGGGTAGGAGTCAACTACTTCTATAAGGCTTTTCCCGAAGCTTCCGTTACGTTTCGCTATGACCGTGAAGGCTCCGGGCGGATTGCGCAGGATTTCTATAATGCCTTGGGATTCAAGCCACCAGCGGATTATCACCATGCAAGCCGGTTCGGTTATGACGGCAATGCGAAGACTTACCTCGAAAAAGAGTTAGGGATCGAAAATGCGCAGAAGTATCTTGGCCATCCCATACGGCTCTGGCGCTGGCAGCACCGTTGGTTCCGTGCGAGCACCAAGGAAGAGTTCAAGATCTTTGTTACTCCTGAAGGTGAGGTGGTGCGCGTAGAGCATCAGGTCGAGGAAAATGCCACCGGCGCTGATCTCCCTGAAGACAGTGCGCGCGCCATTGCGGATAAGTTTCTCTTCGGGCCGATGAAGCAAAATCCTCGTGCGCTGACTTTTATCGAAGCGCAACGCACGGGCAGGCCGCATCGCAGCGACTGGACCTTCACCTATCGCGCCACCGGAATCGAGCCTGTCAAGGGATCGGAGTATCGCTACAAAGTCGGAGTCATTGGAGATCAAGCCGGAAGCTATGAGGAATTCCTGAAGGTTCCAGAGGCTTGGGAAGCGTCGTATCGCCGCTTGCGGAGTTACAACGATACGGCGAGCATGGTTGCTGAATTGGGGCTGTTGCTGACGGCCGTAGCGATGATGACTACTTTCTTCATTCGCACGAAGCGACGCGACGTGCAATGGCGAACGGCAATCTGGTTTGGGATCGTGGCCTTTGCGCTCAGTCTGCTGAATCAGTTGAATGACATTCCGGCGGAACTCTATGGCTATGACACGACGTCGTCATGGCCGGGATTTCTTGTGCAGAGTATTTTGGTCAGTTTATTATCAGCGGTCGGGGCGGGCGCGCTGATTTTTCTGCTCACGGCCGCTGCCGAGACGCTGTATCGCGAGCGGTATGGCGATAAGCTCGCCCTTAAGACGATGTTTACGGCGCGGGCGATGCGCACGAAATCCTCGTTCAAGAATATCCTGTTAGGCGTGACGCTGACCTCATTCTTCTTTGCCTATCAGATCATCTTCTATCTGGTGGGGGGCAAATTCGGGGCTTGGGCGCCGTCGGATGTTCCCTATGACAATCTGCTGAATACGTGGATGCCGTGGTTGGCGGTGCTGGCGATTGGGTTCTTTCCGGCGGTCACGGAAGAATTCATCAGCCGCATGTTCTCGATTCCGTTTTTGCAAAAAGCCTTCAAGAGCAAGTATACGTGGTTGGCGGTGCTTATTCCGGCAGTGATTTGGGGATTTGCGCATTCCGGTTATCCCAATCAGCCGTTCTGGATTCGCGGCGCCGAGGTTGGAATCGCCGGAATAATCATCGGCGTCATCATGCTGAAGTACGGCATTCTGGCTGCGCTGGTCTGGCATTATACGGTGGATGCATTGTACACTGCGTTGCTCTTATTCCGCAGCGAGAATCCGTATTTCATTTTGACTGCGGCGGTGGCAACGGGATTGCTTGTGATTCCGTTTCTGGCCGCAACTATTGCTTATTTGTGGAAGGGCGCATTTCTGCCGGAAGCAGGTGTGCTCAATGCTGATGCCGTTGCACCACAAGCCGAGGCTCAAGTGTTGGTGCCGGAGACCGAGAAACCTGCGCCGGTTGTTTCTGTTTATCGTCCGCTGTCAGTTTCGAGGCGCATCTTCGCTATTGTGCTGCTGGCGGCGGGAGTTGCAGTGGCCTTCATGCCCGTGGACAAAGCGGGAGACTTCCTTGCGTATCCTATCTCCAAGGAAGCTGCGATAAAGACCTTTGCGGATAGTCTGCGGACATTGAGATGGGCGAACCCTGATACTCTGAAGATGGCAGCCTTTGTGCTCGAAAGAGAGGGTATTGCGAAAGATGACCCGCTTGTTTATTTGCACAAGCACTCTGGCTCGATCTCGTCCTTCAATCAGCTTGCCGGAGAGCAACTGGGTACGGGGAAATGGCTGGTGAAAGCCTGGACTCCGGAGAATCGCCTGCGGTTTCGCGGAACTGTTCATGCCAAGACCGGAAAGATTGAATACATTTATCCGTGGTTGCCGGAGGAAATGCCGGGAGACAGCCTGAGCAAAGACAGTGCGCGAATTATGGTGGAGAGTGTGCTGATTGCGCAGGGTGAGGATCTTTCCAAACTTGAGCCGAAGGATTACAAGCTGGATTCCAAGCCGAAGCGGCTTGAGCATTCCTTTGACTATGAAGCACGTGAGGGTGATTCGCGCAATGTGGCAGAAGCCAAGTATCGCAGAAGCGGGTTTGTAGACGGGAACTATCTGGCCGTCGGAAGTCGTCCGTGGTACAAGATTCCGGAGAACTGGCAGCGCGAACGCAAAGCGACCACTTCGGTGCGAGCGATTCAATCAGGAGTGTCCTATTTCCTGATTGCCGGACTTGCGATTTGGATTCTTGCTGTACTTGTTCTGCGGACTCGCAAGGGACTCGTGCCATGGAAGAGGGCGTTTCTGATTGCCATTGTGCCCGGCGCTGTGGCTGCAATATCCGGAATCAACATGGTCTATCTTGCGCAAGCGGATTATTTCAACCAAGTGGCCACTCCGTGGGGGGTCTTTCGCTTGGAATTGCTGATGGGGTGGTTGATTTCGACGGCGGCAATCTACATGCTATTCACTTTGGCACTGGCCTTTCTAGGCGCGTTGTACCCCGATAAAGCGGCATGGTTGCGACGACACGAGCGGAGATCGGCGATGCTCGATGCGTTGCTTGCTGTGGCTGCCGGAGTTGGAGTATACATTCTTGCCAAGAGTGCGCACGCATGGTTAAGCGGATGGCAGCCAAGTTGGATTCCATTCAGTGGTTGGGGCGTCCCGGAGTGGTTAGCAGCTCCTTTACCCGCAGCCTCGATGATGAGCGATTTCTTGAGTTGGATTGCGTTCGCGGGAGTGTTACTCGGAAGTGCAGCCTACCTGTGGAATGGGCCGTTACGAAAACCGCTGTGGCGAATTCTGTTTTTGCTCGCCGCTGTCCTCATGTTTCTGCAAGGGGTCGAACCTGAGGAATGGCTCTTGAGCGCGTTACACAATGCAATTCTTGTTGCCTGCGCCTGGGTTGCATTGCGTTTTGTTGTGGCCGGCAGACCGGCGAATTTCTTCGGCTTACTTATCGGAGTGGCATCTTACAGAATTTCCGCGCTCGGATTTGCTTCAGAAAACTGTGCGGTAGTTTTACAAACATGGATCTTTGTCGGGCTGGCTTTGATTGCATTTCTATGGTGGCTGGGATTCGGATTCCGGCGGCGG
>JAGVEU010000183.1 GCA_020057985.1 Calditrichota bacterium
AACCCCAGTGGCAGAGTAGCCAGAGATATGGTCGGTAGACCCGGCATCTCCGGGACGGCACCGAGATCCTTCGGGACTTTCGGGTTCGGCGGCAGATCAGGATAGTTCTCCAGTTTCTCGGGAAGCAGCAGGAGGGAATGGAGCCCCTTGAGCTGCGTCGTTCCGTAGAGCACCGGCTTGTGGCCTAGCTTCTTCAGTTCCTTGCTGCGAGCTTCGGCCATGGCGAGCATCTCATCGCGCGCGCCGTAGCGGATCGCGCGCGGGGGGCACGCCGTGGCGCACGCCGGAATCAGGCCGTTGGCCACGCGGTCAAAGCACGCCGTGCACTTGCGAGACTTCTCCAGTTTCGCATCCACGTGCGGCACACCGAACGGGCAGCTGTTCTGACAGGCGCCGCAGCCAACGCACAGATCCGCGTTGACAAAGACCGTGCCGAACACCGGATGGCGCGTCATGGCTTTCACCGGCTCGACCGGGCAGGCCTTGATGCACGCTGCGTCCGTGCAGTGGAAGCAATGATGGTGGCGGAATAGCCACTCCACCTTGTCGTTCTTCATCACCTCATAGAACTTGATGACGTTCCACGTGGTGGGCGACAGGTCGGACGGATTCTGATACCCGCCCGCCTTGGCGAAGAACGTGGTCTTCTCTCCCGGCAGCATGTTCCACTGTTTGCATGCCACCTGGCAGCCGCGGCAGGCGATGCAGAGACTTCCGTCGTACATGAACGAATTCTCGGCCATCTTATGCCTCCTTCTCTACGTTGCACAGGAAAGCCTTATACTCCGGAATCATGGTATTGGCGTCCCCGATGTGGGCGGTCAGAATGTTCCCGCTATCGCCAGTGGCCAAACCGGCATAGCCAAAATGCCAGATGACTCCGACTTCATGAATTACCTTTCCGTCTACATGGAAGGGTTCGAAACGGTGCGTGACCAGCGCATAAGCTTTCACTTGCCCGCGCGCGGTCTCGACGATAATGCGGTCACCGTTTTCGATGCTCTTTTGTCGTGCCAGATCAACGCCCATTTCTACGAACACGTCTGGTACAAGTTCCACCAGCCACGGCAGATTGCGCGTCATCGCCCCAGCTTGCCAGTGCTCCGAAACCCGGTAGGTGGTTCCGATAATCGGATACTTGGAAACGTCTCCGACTGGATTGCCTTCGGGATTGCTAATATGCCAGAGCTTGATCGCCGGGTTGACCTGAATGCTTGACATGAGGTTTTGCACTGGACTCTCAAGCGGCTCATAGTGTTCAGGAAGTGGACCGTCAGCCAGATTGCCTGCGAAGAACGCCGCATGGCCGTCCGGTCTCATAATGAATGGGTGTTTTTCCTCCGGCGGCCACGGGCCGTCCGGCACGTCACCCTCCCATTTCTTCTCCATAGCGTTCCAGCGGACAACCCACCGTTTCGGATCCCACGGCTGGCCTAGAGGGTCGCACGCCGCTCGGTTGTAAACGATGCGACGATTCACCGGCCAGCACCAGGCCCAATTGGGATAGAGACCAATCTTATTGGCGGCATCCTTCTTATCCCGGCGGGCCATTTTGTTGTCTTTCTTCTCAGGGCCGCCGTAGGAGTTGCAATAAACCCAACTCCCGCAGCAGGTTGAGCCGTCGGCTTGCAGCATGGCGAAGCCGGGAACCTGATCGCCCTTCTTGAAGGATTTATCACCGACTACCGTGTCGCGCATGAAATACCCGTTGATCTCTTTGGCCACCCGGTGAACATCGGGTTCCTTGTGGAGGTCAACGGTCGGGCCGCTGCCGTATTCCCAGTTCAGTTTTGTGATAGCCTCGGGGAGCACTCCGCCCTTCTCGTATTCCTTTTTAAGGGTCTTGAACAGTGAGTCGAGAATCCACAGATCCGAGCGTGACTCGCCTAACGGATGAACTGCAGCATAACGCCATTGTGCCCAACGGCCGCTATTGACGACACTGCCTTCCTTTTCAACCGAAGAACATGCCGGCAGGAGAAATACCTCAGTCTTGATATCGGCGGGATTGACGCCCGGCCTCTTCCAGAATACCGAGGTATCGGTCTCCCATAGATCCACCGCCACCAACCACTCCAGCTTGTCCAGAGCTTTCCGTTCTTTCAGCGAATTGGGCCCGCCCACTGCGGGATTCTGTCCGAAGGCCATCAGCCCTTTGATCTTGCCTGCGTACATCGCTTCAAACAGCGAAATATGGGAGTAGTTGCCGCTACGCTTGGGGACGAGATGGTAGGCGTAGTCGTTCTCCGGTGTCGCATAGTCGCCGTACCATGCGCGCAGCAGGGAAGTCATGTACTTCGGATAATTGCCCCACCAGTTCGCCGACTTCGGATCATTGGTCTTGGGCGTGTTAGTATTGAGGAAGTCCGCCAGCGTCTGATCCTTCTTTTCCGGAGAGGCAAGATAGCCGGGCAACAGATGGAACAGCAGTCCCATGTCCGTGGAGCCCTGCACGTTGGACTCGCCGCGCAGCGCGTTGATGCCGCCGCCGGCAATTCCCACATTCCCCAGAAGCAGTTGCAGCACGGCATAGCTGCGGATGTTCTGCGTGCCGTGAGTGTGCTGGGTGGTGCCCATCGCGTAGAGCCACACGCCAGCCCGGTCAGGCGCCCAAGTGGATGTAAAGTGGCGGCACACCTCCAGATATCTGTCCTTCGGGGCGCCGGTAATTCTGCACACCATGTCAACGTCATACCGCCCGAAGTGCTTTTTCATCAACTGAAACACGCAACGGGGATTCTGCAGCGTTAGATCACGCTTAGGATTTCCGTCGCGGTCCAGCTCATAGCCCCACGAGCTTTTGTCGTAGGTTCGTTTCTCCGCATCATAGCCTGAAAATAGCCCGTCGTTGAAGCTGTATTTCTCGTCAATAATGAACGAGGCATTGGTATAGTTCACCACGTAATCGCGATGGAAAAGCCCGTTCTCCAGCGCGTAATTGATGATGCCGTTGACGAAGGAAATATCCGTACCGCTGCGAAACTTGCAGTACACGTCGGCGATAGATGCCGTACGCGTGAACCGCGGATCGCAGCAGAGAATAATTGCTCCCTTTTCTTTGGCACGGGTCAGCCACTTGGCCGCGATAGGATGGGTTTCCACCACATTTGATCCCAACACCATGGCCACATCCGTGTTGGCAAGATCGTTGAAATGATTCGTCATGACACCGCGACCGAAGGATGCCGCCAGACCGGCGACAGTTGCGCTGTGACATATACGAGCCTGATGCTCGAGGTATGTCACCCCAAGCCCTCGGGCAAGTTTACTATAGAGATAGCATTCTTCCGTGTCTAAAGCCGCGCCACCAAGGCAAGCGATACCATCGGTTCGATTGACAATTTGATCGCCTTCCCTAGCCACAAACGTGGCCTCGCGGGTCTTCTTAATGCGCTTGGTGATTTCGTCCAGCGCCCACTCCCAGGATTTCTCCTCCCACTGGCTACTACCTGGAGCCCGGTAGCGGACTTTGCTCAACCGTCGCTCATTGACCGCCACCTGATAAATGGCCGATCCCTTAGAGCACAGCGATCCTTCGTTGATGGGGTGATCCGGATCGCCTTCGATGTTCACAATCTTGCCGTCCCGCGCCGACACGATGAGGCCGCACCCTACTCCGCAGTATGGGCAAATCGAGCTGGTCTCCTGCGAATGTAGGGTTTTCATGCTCGGCACGGTCTGCGCGGAGGCTTCCTTGGGGAATCCAAACAAGGACACCGCCGATCCAGCAATAGCGCTAGTGCCCACTGTCTTCAAAAATGCACGACGCGAAATATCCAAACCGTCCTCCTCTTGAGTTATACCTTCTAAACCTTGAGGTTATGAATCGTGTAAAAGATCACACACAAACCGCCGTCAGTTTCTTCAAATAGACTGCGCGAATAATGCGTGTGGATAGAGCAGCGATAAAATTGCATGAATCGAGATTTGAGGAATTGGAGAAAAGAAAGCAAGGAAGCATATGGTGAACTACTTCAGTGAGAGGTCGAGTTACCCCAATCCGGTCATTCGCTCTCAACTTCCTCGCCAGCCGATTTCTCGACCACTAACCCCGCGATCAAGTAAACATTATGTAAAATATAACGAACTGAAATCCAAAATGCAAGATATTTTCTTCAGACACAAAGTCATGCCTCTGTCATGAATGCTTAGTTATCATATTATTTTTAATATGATAACAGTCCAACAGGATATGCATATCATTTGTGAATACTTTAACGAAGAGGCGTTATTCGATTTCAAGGCCTCTGTCTGCATGGGGTCTAATTGTGAAAATCGGGCTAACGACAAGGCGAAAATTTGCCGAGCGAGATTGTCATGACTCCCAACGCAAGCCCGCTGTAAATCTGCGTCCCGCTGCCGGATATCCGAGTTCCTCTTCGTAATTCGCATCACTCAGATTTGCAGATCGACCGAAAATGACGAAATGCTTGCCAATTCTCTGCTGGAAACTTAGATTGTGCAATATATATGCCGCCAGCCGTTGACTGGAAATCGCTGTTGTTCGCTCGCTGAGGTAGCCCAGTTCGTAACGCAAGTGTGTGCGAAATCGGGTCTCCCAAGAAAACATGAAACGCCACCGGTTCGGCGCAGTTTCTTCCATCAACTCGCGTGATGTGAAGGAAGGCTCCATGCGAGTGTAATCTATTTCTACCGCAATGTCTCGAAATAGTTGTAATTTGCTACGAAATTCCCAACCTTGGAGCTGACCTGATCCAAGATTTTGATACCGTTCAGTGCGTGTCGAACGGTAGATCTGATTGCGCAGTTCATTGTGGAAAAAGGCTGCTTCCAACGATACGCTACGCCCGACCCGATTGTGGCCAAAGCGCGTTTCGGCTGAGATTTCGAACTTCTGCGCCTCCTCCGGCTTCAGTTGCGGATTTCCGGAAGTCATGCTATAGAGATCATGCAGCGTCGGATAGCGAATCGCCGATGCCCAGCCTCCACGGACTTTCAAGTCTCGCCAGATCGCCTGTCTCAAGCTAACCATCGGACACCAACGGATTAGCGTTCCATTAGCCGCTTCATTTCCAAACGCATTCAAACTGAGACCCGCCGTGACTTCACTGCTTTCACGGGGACGGAAATTATCCTGCAGAAAGACCGAAGCGGTAGCAGTGTGGTGCGATTTCCACGATTCGTCGGTGTCGCCCTTGGTATTTACAAGGTCGCGCTTAAAGCTGAAGCCGGTGTGTACCCAATGGAGGCGTAATGCTTCGATCTTGCTATCCATGGACAATCCGGTCGTCCAATTCTCCAGTTTGGAGTTGTATTCGAGTTGGTCCTCGCGCATAGCCGGTCCGGTGTAGCTCAGCAAACGATCCTGATAAGCATCGCCAAACACGACGGTCTTGAGTTCAATGGTCGGCCTCAAGTTCCAATTCGCGGAAAGGGATGTATTGAATCGAGCCCACTGGGGAAAAGTGCGGTAGGTTGGCGAGTCCCATGAGTAGACAGTCGGAGACACATCCTTCTCCGCCCAATGGTAACCGGCTGACAATGCATAGAGAGCGGTAGAGGACGGCTGGAATCCGATCTTGCCATCCGTCCCCATCCGATGATACGCGCTGCCACTCCGCAGGCCACCGTCTTCGAGCGAGGTCGGTTCGAATGAGCTGCTAAGCCGGTAACCTGAAGAGTGGTGCTCGTAGGCCGATAGCCAGTAGTTGAGTTGTTTAACCTGACGGCTGTGGTTCAGGCTGAGCCGGCGATATGCGTAATCTCCAAATTCACTCTCGACCACCGTGCGAGGTTTGTCAAGAGCGTTTTGGGTAACAATATTTACGATTCCGCCCATTGAGTTGGGTCCGTATGCGACCGAAGCGGGACCCTTTACCACAGACACGCGAGCCACATTGTCCACGGGAAGCATGGACAAATCCACTTTCCCATAGTACCCGGGATTAAGGGGCCGACCATCCACCAGCACAAGGACATCGCGAGCAGGGAATCCGCGAATTCGGGTCTCGGTTTCGGCTTTCGGTCCGCTGGTCACTTCCAAACCCGCATCCATTCTCAGCAGATCGGCGATTGTCCAAGCCGCTTGTTGCTTGATCTCATCGGCATGTATGGTCGTAACCATAGACGTGTTACTCAACGTCCGTGGCCCATAGACGACGATTTCTTCAAGTACATAAGCCGCCACGCTGTCAGCTTCGTCTACAGCGGGCGGAAGCGGAGCCGCCATCGCCATAGCGCTGACCAATGCGGCTATAATCAAGAGCAACATGTGTCTGGCACGGGTTAAAGCGAAATCTGTATGCTCTCTAGCAGCCGCAGCCTATAACGGCCGCCAACCAGAGTGGTGTCCGTGAACATCGTTTTCTCGCTCGTGAGTAACCAGTAGCCGGTCTGAAGTTGCGCCCAGGTCATTGCAGACGTCGGTCCAAATCCGTCAATTGCGCTCATGTTATATTGGAGCGTGTCGGGGTTGGGAATGATGTGCGTCACAAATCCCGACAGCGGAAGGGCTGATTCCTGTTGGCCGTCGGTGTTCGTCACCATCACCGAGGTTACTGCCTTCCACTCGACGAACGCATCACTGTCCGGTGCCATATCGGCGGGTCTTGCCATATCGAACTTGCGGTGAAGCACAATGTAGCGCATACCCGTAACGTTGTAGGCGCTCGCGAGATCAATGCTGTCGTCAGGGAATATCGCGCGCCGAGTTGAAATGATCATATAGCCCATGTTAAAATGAGCCCATGTGTTATCCGGATACCCGCGATTCCCGGATGCCGAGAAGCCGTCGTCACCGATAATTTGATAAGCGTACAGCCCGTGAGTATTGTAGTTGGTGCTATCGTTGACGACATACTCCGGCGCCAAGGAGTCCGTCACGAATTCATTAAGACGTATAGCCTGCTCACCCTCGATGGTAATTGTCGGCAGGTCGCGCAGCCACATCTGAAGCGAGTCGCTCCCAAGGATGACCCAAATGTACTCACTGGACGGAGACGGACCCGTTGGCGGATCGTCATCCTCTTTGCTGCAACCAATTGACATGATCAGAACGGCCACAAGGCAAGAGGCCGTGAGTATATACAGAAAGCAAAAGACATTATTCGCTCCTGTGATGTGGAAAATCGAGTTATGGAATTGGACGAGGTGAACTGCGGAACAGCGGCATCGGGGCGGGGCGATTGCTCCCAATATCCCGACATGCCGCGCATAGCGGAAAGCATTTCTGAATCTCCTTTTCAATTGTGAAGGCATGGCCGTTTCCCGCCATACCTGACCGGTCACCATTCATGGGATTACCCGAAGAGCTGATGACTCGAAGATGTTGATGTTATGTTATGCCAGATAAGCTATGTCTACATGCTGAGCTCCTCGCTAAAAGTTTCACAAAAGACGACTGCCGAGCAGGGTTAAGTCCTCGCAACCCTGCCGAAATCTGAGGACGCAAATCGAGCAGTTCCAGCATCTTGAGCTTTGGACTCGTTTCGCGCTTCCTACTGCAGAATTGTTTCGAGATAGGCGCTTGACCCCAGATCTGAAAGTGCCAGCGGACCCGCTATTTGCCACGACACCTCATTGTGCCGCTCTCATTCGGAGATGCGGAACACTGCCTCACGTGGCGATTCAGGCAGGGTCAGCGAACCGAGAATGCCGAGCAGCACATTGATGATGATTCGTCGCACGAAATCATTTACCGCAACTTCGTTGCCGTTGACCAGTAACACAAAGTTCTTCATTGCTTTTTATCCTATTGTTTTTGGTATGGCGCAGCCACTGCAACTATTCCAGAATCGGTTCACCGCAGATGTCCTCGATCTGGCGGACGATGCGGCGGAATTCGTCTCCCGCCATCGGTTGTTGCACTGCTTCCGATGGTTCACCGCTGGATTGAGCCTCAAGTAACTCATAGGTATCCTGAATCTCGTCCACCGCGATGTGCACCGTGAATGTGACGGAGTCATAAACTTCCTGCTGCATTCCCTTGAACTCGGATCGCTCGAGCAACACATCACGCACCATATCCCCAATCGTGGTGATGATGTCGCACACTTCCTCCATCTTGAACCCTTCTGCGTATCTGCGCGAGGCAATCGCCTCAGCATAGTGACGTATGATGAGACGGTCGCGGTTGCGAACACTGACGGCCACCAGCCGGTAAAGTAAAGTGAGATACCATTTCAGGACGTCTGCATTCATGCCTTGATAGTGGCTGAAATGAGTGCGTCGTTCGGGTGACAAGACAAACGCCATGATCCGGTTCATCAAATCATGACGGCTCTCCATGATCGCCTCGTACAGAACGATATTGGGTCGTCGCGCCGTTCGAGTGAGTTGCAGTTCGTTGCGCACGGCCCACTCGTCTCGATTGTGCTTCATCTTCTCCGCGAGAAACAACAGTCGGCGCAAGACGTGATAGCGCGGGAGCGGCTCCCAGCCAAGCGTCCGGTGGGTTGCTGTGGCGTCCACAACGAGCTTTTTGTCAATGTATTTCATCATCCACAGTCTCTCGAATGGGATGTTACCCCTCATCTTGCCCATCAAGTAGCGGAGCGCAACTCCTACGGTTGCCACTGGATGAGGGATATAGATCGGCTCCCGATCATGGCCATACCAACAGCGACAGGCCATTCGGAAAAGGTCATAGTGCGATGTGGAACCAGTGGGACTTGCGGCAAAAGTGCACAGCCGGGGCAGCGTCGGGCTCAACTCTATAATTCGAAACACCAGCTTCACCAGATCATTTACGTGGATATAGGTAATCGCCGACTCCCCCCGACCACCCAGAATACGAGCGCTCCATTTTCGAGACAGCCAGTTTTCGAGAAATATGTACAGCGGTGGATATTCACACCAGTCGCTGAATACCGCTGCCAAGCGCACGATGGTACAGGCGAACGAACTTGAAAACTCAGCCATTAGTTCTTCGCCCCTGCGCTTGCTTCGCGCATACGGGAAATCAGCGTCCGCCGGACTCGCTTCAGTAATGACCGTCCGGCGGGATGTGAAGTCGCAGGCGGCAAGAGAGCTGGCGAAGATCACCCGCTTAGCGTGCATGAGTTCGGCCATCTGGAGCACGTGCCGTGTGCCGGTAACATTGGTGCGCTCATACTCAGGATGGTCGGCCAACCCGAAATCGTAATAGCCAGCCAGATGCAGAACATGATCGGCCCCGCCCTGAAGCACTACGTACTGAGCAAGATCTCGTAACGCCTTCCAGTTGGCAATGTCCAACTGAATCCACCGCATATTCTCGTGCTGGTGGACACCGGATTCAAACGGCGAGCGACGAGCGACACAGAACAACCGGTAATGACGGCTGGCAGCCTCGACAAAGTTCCGCCCGATGAATCCCGACGCTCCTGTCACCACGATTCCCGGCAAACTCAGGTTCATGAAGCCATCTCCCCAGCGTTACTTGGTCGAGGTGGACGGTGGAGATTCTGGCACGGTTGGCCGGAGCCGGACACTGCCAATTCCGTCCACTCCGATGCTCGCGACATGTTGGCACATCGCTACGACAACAGCTATCGCTCCATCGCCGATTCCGGATACCAAGATGACCCATCGTGGATCAAATACAGCATAGTATAGAAGAAGGAAAAGCGCCGCCAGACTCTTCACAACAATCGTATACTGGACCAGAACGCGATTTCGCGCCGGATGCGCGGCCGCCAGCGCGTAACCGATCGCAAGAATGATGTGGAAAACACCGTTTTGAACCGGAAAGAAGGCATCTTGATTCCCAGCGAAGCCCACCCACTCCATTAGCTGCGCCGGGCGAAAAATCAATCCGATCCCGACGGCGAACGAATGGACCGACACAAGCCACAATACCAGAGCGAGTGTACGCTGAGCGCGAGTCGAACCTTCAGCGTTTGCGGCAATCATTGGTCAGAGTCTCCTGTCGGCGGAGGTGAGAAGATGGCGGATTCGCAGTGTGGGCACAAGCCGCGCGAGACGCGAACTTCAGCCTGTTCAGCAAGGTATTGGTCAATGGGAATCCAGACTCCGTTCTCCTCGATCCGACCGCACTGCGAACATACCCGCATGAATGCTTCCAGATAGCGGATTCGATGCAGAATCCGCGCAGTTGCAATAACAACCACCACCGCCAAAATTAACAGGAGCGCCGATTCGAGATAGCCCTCCGTCCAGTTGATTGGTGTGGCCGGAGCGCCGAATAAAAAGTTCGGAAGATCAAGGATTTCGTCCAGCCATAGAAGAAGGATGGCCAGACCGAATCCCAGAATCTCCCAGGATATGATTTTAATTCTATCGGCATGTGTATGCAAAGTTGTGACCTCCTTGATTTCAATCCACTGCCGTCGCCTGCGCGTCCGGTCTTATATCATACGAACCGTTACCTTCACTCCATTCACTCACGAATAGGTTGGACGGATATGAGACGCAATTCCGCGAAAAGCACGTTGATGAACACGTCGGTGCGCGCGGTGTCAGTGTCCAGATCAATCAACCGGTCACGTCGAATCGAGTAGCGATCTACAAAGGTCTGGAGAGCTTGTTTGCGGAGGCCTGCCAGCACCACCGCTTCCACATGATGTTCCAGTAGCGAGTCCAGAGCTGGTGCATGTCCCCGCCCGTCTGCCTCAAGAACGCCCAGTTCGTCCACGATCAGCAACTGAGCGCAATGTGCGTCTTCGTGCAGCCAACGTCGCGCTTTAGCAAATGCGCTTTCATTATATACATAGCCGTGATTTCCGTCATAGCGGGCGATTGTGATACTGGAGAAATCGGTCGTATGAGTCAACAAGTACTCTGAAACCCGTTCTCCCTGTTTTGTGCCGCGTAACTGGAGAAACCCGCCGCATCGAATCCCTGCGGTCGCCGCGTGACGAGCAATCCGTTCGAGCAATGTGGTCTTGCCTGTCCCAGGTCGTCCGGTTACACCGAAGAACCGCTGCCCATCCTCTATTGCGGACAAAGTCCCTCCGATTTCAAAACATTTTATAAGTAACAACTCCAGTTCGCGGATCAAGTTCTGACAATATACGTAACCACGATAATTATTGCAAGTACCGGTTCAGTAGTGCTTGTTTCCTGTAATAGGAAAACAACCGGGATTTCGATTGTCACAATCCTCCCTCAGAGCGCTAATGTCATTGAGGTGGATCTGATGCAAGCAAGATTTGACTCGCAACGGATAGTAGCCGCAACCCCCCGTGGTTGCTATCATGAATATGAAGCACAAAGTGCAGAGGCAACCACGGGGGGGTGCTGTCATTATGTCTGGCGCGCAATTGCAGAGGCAACCACAGGGGGTTGCTCCTACCAACAGAAATGGTGCGTTCTACAGGCGAATTAGTGAACGGATACTATCGAGTTGTGTTGAGATTGCTGCGGAATCGGCGAAGAGCAGGAGTTTGCAGTTGGCGAGAGAAAAAATGGCGAGGTTGGCAGTGAAGATTGCAGAGGTGAGCTTCTCAACTTGTTCAAGTTGCTTGAATGGGCTGAGCGGATCACCAGCATCGGACACAAGCAGATCCGTTGTGCCGCTTACGGAAGACAACTCGACCATCGTACGACCAATGAGCGCCCGTTGCACTCGCTGAAGTTCGCTGTCAGAAACCGGAGCCGTGGCTCGCTTGTCTAAAGTTTCCAAGAGCGCTTTGATAACAACAAGAGTCTGATCGGCAGGACACACGAACATGACAGCCACGGCATCCTCACTCGCATGCTCCACGGATTTCACTTGCAAGAAAGAGAGCGATAATTTGGAAACCAAATCATTGCCAGCCTTGGATTCTTGAACCAAGAAGTCTTTCAGCAACTCGGCGAATCCGACTGCGGGAACGGCTCCGCCACTTAGGATTACAGCGCCATAAGCTGAACGATTCGTTCCGGTAGGATACCACAAGATGCGCTCGTCAATCTTTCCTGCACACAATCTGACCGGAGGCAGTTGCGAGGCGCTATAGGGCCATGAGTGGAAGTTCTTTCTTGCGGCTGACTTCATGGCTCCGGCTGAGATGTCCCCAGCAACGGTCAATGTAACATTCTGCGGACGAAAACCGGCTCGATGAAAAGAAATGAGGTCCTCGCGCCGCAATGAACTCAGACTCGCTCGTTCGGACTCGATATCAGGAATTCTCAGCACATGTTCATCCGAGAGCTTGACGGCGCGATCCAATACACGCAACGGATTTGTGGGATAGGGACGAATTCCCGCCTGCAACTGAATCATTCTTTCCTCGAACGACGCAGGCATAATACTTAACCCCGTTACGATATCTGCGAGCATCTCCACTCCTTGAGAAGCGTGTTCCGAGGACCCGCTCATCTTGAACATAATTTGAGTATCCTCGGACTCACAGTCAAGATGTAATCCACACCGTGCAAGATGTTCATGGAGTTGTTCTCGAGTTCGCTTGCGAGTACCTTGGTCCGCTATGGAAGCGAGGATTGCTGCTGTTGGAGCCGGGAAGATTTCTCCAAGCGGTGGTCTCACAACTAACCGCGCTTCAAACACCGGACAATCGGAAATCTCCATGACCTGCAATCGCATTCCACCTTCGACAGCAATCGTCTTGAGCTGCGGTGTGCGAGAGATCCGGGGCAGTGAGTCAGGCGCAGCCGGCAGACTCGCGTATGAGCTAAATGAGAGCATAACAAGTAGCAGAACACCGCTGACTCCAAATGTCCTCACTACTTGCCGCCTCCCCGCGCAACCACCGCCGAGCGATGATTCGACACTAGGTAAGTTTGCCGGACCCGATTCAGATCATCGGCTACGGCCTTTGTCGCTCGATCCTGTTCGGCAGGTAATTGCGCAATTCCCCCGATATAACATGCCGCATAGCCAAGTCGCTCAGCAACGGCCTGAGTCCCATCCAGAGATCCCCCAAGGTCACTCAGGTAAAGGCTCTTGGCAAGCTCGGCTTCATCCGGTGAGACAGGCCATTTGGACTCTTCGAGTAAACCAGCCCATGCAGCAACCGGATCACTCAAATCCGGCGGCCATTTGCCGCTGATCTCAGCAACAAAAAGCCCTGCGTCTCTTCTATCGTCAACAGCCACGTGAAAATCGAGCGCGCCAAGTCTCTTGTCAGCCGGGTTCAGTCGCCCGCTTTTGTATCTCAAGTCAAATACACGTGAGAGCAATCGGAGATAAGTCATATCCGCGCTTGCGGCATCGGGAATGTGCCAGCCCACAACCATCTGATCCTGTCCGCCAGAGAAAACCATGTCCAGTCTCTGCGGCCCAAGTTGGGATGATTGTATCGAGCGGCGGATAGTCTCCGGGTGTTTCCGGATTGGTATCGCCGAAAAAAAGGATTCAATCCACTGCCTTGTCTGCGCCGACTTGACGTCGCCGCAAACAATCAGTATCAGATTCCCGGGGTGAAAATACTCATTGAAATAGGACTCACAATCCGCGAGCGTGATGGCTCGTAGATCATCAGGCAAGCCGTACGTGGTTCTGCCATAAGGATGTGACGGAAAAGTCAGCGTGTGCAGCTGCTCAAGGATCTTGTTCCTTAGCGCCGCATCCACTTTCGCCGATCGCTCCGCCAAAACCGTTTGTCGTTCCTGTGCAATAGTCTCGTTACTCAAAGTGAGTGAGGCAAAGCGATCTGCCTCCATGGCAAGCACGTGTTCGAGAATGGCAGAGGGGAAATCCGCCTGAAACACAATCACGTCTTCGGTCGTAAATGCCGCGACCTTGCCGCCATAACTCTCGATGAAGTTACGATAGTCGCCGGAGGCAACCTGTGCAGATCCCCGAAACATGAGATGCTCAAACAAATGCGACATTCCGGAGAGTCCAACAGGGTCATTGCGCGATCCGGTTTTCACCCAGATCTGAAGTGAAACCGTTCCCGAGTTTCCCAGCGGGCAGATCAGTGAAATCAGACCGTTGGCAAGCGTGTCGCATTCGGTTGTTCGAACAATTTCCTCTGCCGGATTCTTGCGTTGTTCAGCGTAAACAGAGAAAACAATCGCGATGCACAGCATGAGCGCTTGCAGAAATCGCTTCATTTGCCGCCGTCTGATAGTTCGTTGGCTTGTCGAATATGCTTAAGCAGCACGTCGTGGATTGCCGGTGGAGCGCCGAGAATATCACCTGTTACGAGATGATTGCTTCCACCCTCAAGATCCGTGCACAATCCTCCGGCTTCCTCGACAATCAGAATCCCCGCCGCGACGTCCCACGGAGAAAGCCGGTGTTCCCAGAATCCGTCAAAGACGCCTTGGGCAGTCCAACAAAGGTCGAGTGAGGCTGCTCCGGCTCGCCGTACTGCGCGGCAATTGGGAAAGAGCGTCTCAAACTCCCGAAGATACTGCTTGAGTTCACCGTGATACCGCCGTGGAAAACCGGTGGCAATCACGGCGTCTCCAAAGGAGATCTTTGTGGAAACATGAATCTGCCGATCACGAAGGTAGCTTCCGCGATCACGGGCTGCATAGAAGAGCTCTCCGGAAACGGGATTGTAAACTACGCCGCACAGAATTTTGGGATCGCTCCTGTTTCCGCTCATGGCCAATCCAAGACTGACGGCGAATACCGGAAACTGCTGAACAAAATTTGTGGTTCCATCAAGCGGATCAATGTACCAGACCGGGCCGCTGCCGGTGGTCTCGGTGCCCTCTTCAGAGATAATCGCAGCCTCCGGCATTTCGCGCTGCAAGAAGTCCGTCACAACCTTTTCGGAGGCAAGGTCAGCGGATGTAACAAGATCTCCAGCCATTTTTTCCCGAATTTGAAGGGAATGCAGTTGTTGCCAGTAGGAGAGCAGTACGTCTCCGCCCCGGCGAGCGGCTTCAAGAGCAATCCGTGTTTCCTCAGAGAGTGCCTTGTTCTTGGCCTGTGTAAAGGAATCAATCATCAGGATTTGTAGAGGTAAAAACGAGACGGTTGAGTCTCGCGGCAGGTGATGGGGTCGACGGACTACGTGAGTTCTAAGATAAGGACTCCGTGCGTATGAATCAAGTCCTCGCTAATCGCCTCGGACATGAGAGTGTGAGGCGCCTTTGATTTGGAGCATCTTCGGAGTCCACAAGCCATCCTGCTTCGATAAGGCGGGTTAGGTAATCCACGATCGGTAATTGCTGGACTGGCTCGTGTTCACGCGGTGACAACCGTGCGCACATCTCAAGACACATATGTGTCGGGATGGCCTCAGTGCTGAAGTCCATTTCCATCACGCCTTGCTTGAGATCGTGCCTCTTTAGGGCGGTGATCACGAACTCCTCGATGACATTGGCGACGTGGCTGTAGGTATACTCCACTAAGTAAACTTCAGGACACAAAGAAATGTTCTTCTTCACCTTGTGTTTGAACTCAAGATTCGCATCAAGAAATCTAAGTTCGTTCTGCAAAAGATCGTTGAGAGGATAGTGATCTGATCTATTGAGGCCGCCACGGCTGATCCGTTGAGCCAATACGCTGAGAATATCCGAAAGATGCTTTGCATTGCGAGTGATGATGTCCATGTTTGTGCGGCTTCGATCCATGTGAGTCTGAAATTCCTGTCGAGTGGCCTCATCGAGTTCCTGAGCTTGACGCAGCATTTCTTCGATGGTCGCGGCGCGCATCTCAAGCAACTGGGTCCCGCCCATCACACCAGAGAGCGGAGTTGACAGATTATGAATGATCCCAGGCAGCATCGAGCCGAGGAAGGCGAGATCAAGAATTTGATAATACTGATCTTGTTGAAATCCGGAAGTATGCCTGGCATGTGACAAAAAGCGCTGATCTTGCGAAGCACGTTTATTATTTTTCACAGTTCGTATGCTCATTATTCAATTCTCAGCGCTTTACGTGATATTCTGTTCTTGCTTTTGCTGGGGAATCTCAGTATACTGAACCAGTCAAACATGCAAATTGCACTCTGCATGGCACCTCTTCACGGGCTGCTCAGCCATTGGATTCCGTACCTCCTAATAAGCAAAACGGAGACCGTTCGTGATTCCGGAATCTGGGCTGAAGACGTTGAAAAATTTCTCCGTTCCTTCGCATGTAGTTTGCTGAGTCCTGCGGCAAGTGTCGAGCTGTAGAACTTGCTGTCGTGCGCAGTAACGATCCGGCGCAACGACATGATTGCTGATTCAGTTGTGAAGTTGAGCGCATTTGACCAGAAAAGACAGAGCTGAGAAAGTCAGCAATCATCTCGCAGATAAACAGAGTCTGCTTGCACTCTGCAAGGTTGTTGCCTGATTGCCCGTGGGAGGATCCGGCCAGCCAGTGTCCCTCATAAGTACAAACGCGGCAGTGCACCGCCCCGCAATGCGGAGTAACGCAACCTTTCGGTTGGCCATTTCCAGCACAGGGTTTGCTCTTGGCATCCTCTAATATCTGATAGCCCTTGCACAAACACCTCGAAACAGATCCTATTCTGAAACCCTCGACCAAGCACTCGTTCGGGTTCTGGCTGTATCTTCATCGCGGCTGGGGGATTGTCCCATTGGTGGCGCTCGGACTTGTGCTCAACTTTCACGAACTCTCAGTTCAGAACGGATATCTCATGATGTTGGCGGGCGCAGTCGGTGTTTTCGCCGGGACACTGCTGCGCATTGTCTGCGTGACCTTTGTCGGGCCGATCTCCAAGCAGCGAAAAGCGTTATCCTTCGGGAATATCATCACCGACGGCCCCTATGCCTTGACCCGCAATCCGATGTATCTCGCGGACTCGGCCATTGCACTTGGTGTGGCGATGATGTCGCGTATGCCGTGGCTTGTCCTTGTGGCTCTACTGATCGGAGCGGCGATAACCGCGCTGATTATCGAATGGGAAGAGTACTTCCTGCGCCATTATTACGGGCAGATTTACATTGACTACTGCAAATCGGTCCCACGCTGGTTTTCACTGCACCGTCTTTTTCACACCGACAGCTACTTCAAAACACGCGGTCGTGTGAAGCTGATGAGTGCCGTTCGCGCCGAGAGTCTGACGCTGCTTATCGGCCTCATTGCCATTCTTTCGTTTATTGCCAAAGCCTATCTTGATATCTATCTGTAAAACCTTTTTCGAGGACACCCATCTTGCCAACAACTACTGAACAACTCGCGGCATTCACTGAACAAGTTCGCTACCAAGATCTATCTCCTGAAGCCATAGTCCAGGTGAAGCGCTTCCTCTGGGATTCCATTGGCTGTGCTTTCGGCGGATTGGACACTCGTGATGCGGGAATCATGCGCGAATTCATGCGCGACACCGGAGGAACCGCCGAATCCAGCGTGATTGGAACCGGTGAGCGCGGACCTGCTGTTTTAACCAGTCTGGTGAACGCCCTGCTCATTCGGGCGCTGGATTACAATGACATTTACTGGAATCAGGATCCGTGCCATCCCTCGGATCTCATTCCGGCAGCGCTCAGTCTTGCCGAGGCTCGTTCAAAATCCGGTAAGGATCTGCTGCTTGGTATAGCGCTCTGCTATGAGTTTGAAATGCGTTTTTGTCAGGCGGCGATCCCCGGAATTCGGGAACGCAAATGGCATCATGCGTCCCTCACGGCGTTTGCCGCTCCACTTGTGGCCGGTAAAATGCTGGGACTGAATGCCTCGCAATTGACCCATGCAGTAGGCATCTCGGCCTCGCATCAGATGACACTCGGATGTGTAACGGCGGGAAAGCTGACCATGATGAAGAATACCGTTGATCCCATGGCAACTCAAGGGGGTGTCGTTGCTGCTTTGCTTGCAGAAAAAGGGTATCAGGGTCCGGCGCATGTTGTGGACGGGAAGGAAGGAATGACGGAGTGCCTTGGACCAGATT